>NZ_JBBIAR010000005.1:0-202992 GCF_054185165.1 Bradyrhizobium sp. UFLA05-109
TCGGCGGCAAGACACCAAAGGGATTTGCCGAGGCCCAGACCCAAACCATTCGATCACCGAATTAGTGAACTTGCACAGCAATGACGACGTTGAAGCCGTTGTGAGCAACGCCTCAGCCCGTGCTCATTGCCGAGGTGATAGGAACGGAATGATCATCGGGACGCGGCGGCAATAGGCGCCGTAGGCGTCTTCGCCGAGTTCCTTCGACAGGAAGACTTCTTCCATTCGGCCCTTCTGCCACATGCCGAGCGAGATCAGGATGGCGCCGAGGATCGCCGTCACCGTGCCGACCGCGATGCCGGTCGCGAGCATGCCGGCGATCAGGCCAGTGTAGATCGGATGACGCACGATGCCATACGGGCCGGTGTCGATGACGCGATGGTCTTCCTTGTGGGTAATGGTGTTCGACCAGAACTTGCCGAGATGAAGGCGTCCCCACCAGGTAAAGGAGATACCGGCGAGCACGACGAGCGCTGCGACGTAGACGCCGGTCTCGCCGAGCACCCACAGCGGCTTCTCGTTCAGCACTTCGGCGGTCCACGGGGTGAACAGGATGCCGCCGATCAGGATCGGCAGGCGATAGCGTTGCGAGTCCAGCGTCATCACCTGCTTCTTGGTGCGGCCCTGCCAGAACGAGGCTCCAACCCAGCTCGCAAGCCAGGCGAGCCAGATCAGCGCCAGGATTTTGGTCGGCCAGGTCGTGGTCCAGCCACCCCAGGCGAAAGAGAGAAGCTTGCTGAAATCAAAAGACATGCGGAAGGTTCTTGCTTTTGGGCTTGGGCTCAGCTCGCGCGGGAGCTGAGCGCGTGGTGCTCGATGCCGGCCGGCGTTTGCAGGCTGCCGCGTGCGAGCAGATGGGTGATGGTTTCGCGCAGCACCGGTTCGACCGGGCGGGGTGCATAGCCGAGTTCGGTGCGCGCCTTGTCGATCGAGAGGTCGCTGGCGGCAAGTGCGATGCGCACGCCCTCGGCCGTGCCGTTGGGCGGCCGGTGCGTGACGTGGTCGGAGATGTATTCGAGCATGATCGCCGAAAGCTCGGCAAGCTTGCCGGGTACTGCGATGGGGTACTGCTTGCGGCCGCTGATCACCGACATCATGCGCAGGATCTGTCCGAGCCGGACGCAGTCACCGCCGAGAATATAGCGCTGGCCGATGCGGCCGCGCTCCATCGCGAGCAGGAGGCCCATGGCGACGTCGCGCACATCGACGAGGTTGACGAGGAAGTTGACGTGCGGCTGCACCTTCTTTTGCAGGAAGTACCACAGCATCGCGGTCGGCGGCGTGAGATCGTGATCGACCGGGCCGATCGGCATGGTCGGTGTGCCGATGACGAGCGGAAAGCCCGCCGCCGCGGCCTTTGCCGCGCAATGTTCGGCGAGCGACTTCGATCGAGTATAGGCGCCCGGCATCGCGTCGGCCGGCTGCAGCGCCTCCTCTGCGGGAACTCCGCTGAGCTGCGAGTAGGGGAACAGGATCGATTCCGTCGAGCAGTGCAGGAAGCGCGACACGCCGCGCAGTTGCGCGGCCGTCAGCACGACCTCGGTGCCGCGGCAATTGACCTCGTGGAAATCCTGCTTGTGGGCGACCCACATGCCGGGCAGGCCGGCGAGGTGATAGACTTGATCGACGCCCGCGAGCGCGCGATCGACGGCCTCGCCGTCGAGCACCGAGCCCGCGACGTAGTCGACATCAGCGCACGGCGCGGCTGGCGACCGCACATCGAGAACGCGCACCCGCTGCCCCCTGGCGCGGAGTGCTTCTACAAGATGATGTCCGATGAAGCCGCTGCCACCGGTAACCAGTACGAGAGCCATGAAGAAGGTTGCTGCTGTTCCGCTCTGGAAACCTATCGGGTTGAAAGGGAGTTGGTCGGAAGAGGCGCGAGAATCGCGGCAAGGTCACGACGAAAACCCAACGCAATGAATAATTTCGCCATTACGAACATCGGTCCAAGTAGAAGATGAGACGGAAAGGTGAACAACGAGGCCTCGCGCCCCTCAAATACCTTGTGGCCGATGGCCTGCGCGGCGAAGCCGAGCGCGACCAGCGTGGCGAAGATCGCCCACATCGTCACAGTGCTGACTTGCGCTGCAATGGTCGTCGCGATTGAAAACAGCACGATCGATACCGCCAGAATGCCGGCCCCGAGCGCCACATCCAGCAGCAGCCAATAGATGAGGACCGGCAAAGCCAGAATCAGCGCAAGGCTGAACTCGAACCCGAACAGCGGGACGTTCACCAGCGTCAGTGGCATTACCGCGCCCGTGAACAGCAAAAGGATACCAATGACATGCATCGCCGTGTTCCGGGGATCGCGATGGTACTCGACATAAACGGCAAGTTGGCGTTGAAAAAAGCCACCCATCTTGGTCTCACTGAGGATGCTGGTCGGAGGAAGCGACAAGCCTATAGCATCTGCTCGTCCCCCGCACAAACCGGCGCATTTGTCGCGCAGAGCAGGTATTCGAGGCGGTGTGCGCGCAAAAAACAGTCAGGGGTTCAAGGGGTTCCGAGCACCGCCGAAATGTGATCGATCAGCGTTTTCTTGCCGGCTTTTTGGCCGGCGCCGCAGGTTTGGGCGCCGCAGGTTGGGCGGCCTGCTCCTCGGGGAGTTTGGCAAGCGTCAGGATCTGCAACTGCCCGTTTGCGGCCGAGGTCGGACGTGCGCGGTCGAGGAATTGCTCCTCGCCAAGGCCGATCGACTGGATGCGCTTGGCGGAGATCTTGAACGTGTTGACTAGCACGTCGCGGATCGCGTCGGCACGGCGCTGGCTCAGGATCGCATTGGCTTCGCGCGTCTTCGAATTGGATTCGACATGGCCCACGATCAAGAAAGTGTAGGGCAGCAGCGACGCATGAACCATCGCATCCGCGGTGCGGCCCACCGTCTGGTAGGACGAAGGCTGGATGATCGGCGTGTCGTCGTCGAACTGGATCGTCGTGTTGAAAGCCGGCAGGCTCGCAAGGTCAGGCGCGATGAGTGGGCGATTCACCGGGCCCGGATCGTTCTTGATCCGCGTCCTCGCCCGCTCCATCACCTGCTGCTTCAGCGCCGCGAGGTCGAGATCGGGCGCCTGCTCGAAATGATTGAGCTTAGCGACGATGTCGTCGCGCGTCGGCGGCGCCGTCTGCGCGCCCACGGGTCCTGTCGCGAGCGCCAGGGCGAGCGCGAGTCCGAGGCCGATCGATTGCAGGGTGAGCCCGGCGGCGCGCATCAGCGATACCCCGCGTCGTCGACCGCCTTCAGGCAGTTGTTGCTGATGCCCTTGGGTGTCGAGATCAGGCAGGGGATCGACTTGCTGGTCTCCTTGGTCGAGCCGCCACACACCTTGACGATTTCGCGCTGGCAGGCGTTCGCCACGGTCACGCGCGCGGCGACCCGCTTCTGGATCGCGTCGAAGGCCGCGAGGTAACCGGTCTGGCACTGCGGTGACAGCACGTCGCGGTTGCGCGACAAGCATTCCTTCAGCCGCGTCGAATCCGGGTTCACGCCGCGGCAATTGGCCACGATCTCCGCACCGCAGCTCTTGGCCAGCATGCCGATGGCATCGCCAAAGCTCATCGTTTCGGCTGCCGCCAGCGACGGCATGCCACATGCAAGTACGGCGAGTGTGATGAAGCCCCGGGCCATGGCCGCATCTGATACGGGGAAGTTCGCCATGGTCAAGGGGCGTGGAGCAAGGAAAGCCGGCGGCGTAACGTCGCCGCAACAGGGGCGGCCTCACGCCCGCTGCACAAAACTGTCCACGACCTTCTTCTCGCCGGCCTTGTCGAACGCGATGGTCAGCTTGTTGCCGTCGATCTTGGCGACACGGCCGTAGCCGAATTTCTGGTGGAAGACGCGGTCGCCAATCGAGAATTCGGACGTCGTGCCGGTCGATTTTGCCACCAGCTCGCCTTCGATCGTCATCGGGCCGCGCCGGCGTGATGAAAAACTGCCGCCGAAATCGGGCGCGGAGGAAAACGACGAGGGCTCTTCCTCGAGGCCGCCGCGGCCGCCGCCGTTGCGGCCACCCTGGCCACGGTTGCGATTGGCCTGGGCGCGCTGCCAGCCCGGCGTCGAATAGCTGGAGCCGAAGGCTTCCATGTCGTCGAAGCGCGAGGCGCCGTAACCGCCGGTGCCACCCCAGGCCGAGCCGCCCTTGGATTCCGTGATCTCGACATTGGCCGCCGGCAATTCGTCGAGGAAGCGCGAGGGAATCGTGGTCGACCAGGTGCCATGGATCCGGCGGTTGGTCGCAAAATAGAGCTTTGCGCGGCGTCGGGCGCGGGTCAGGCCGACATGGCCGAGCCGGCGCTCTTCCTCGAGGCCGGCGCGGCCCTGTTCGTCCAGGGTGCGCTGGCTCGGGAACAGGCCTTCCTCCCAGCCCGGCAGGAACACATTGTCGAATTCGAGCCCCTTGGCCGAATGCAGCGTCATCAGCGACACCGCATCTTCCTCGGCGCCGCCGTCGCGATCCATCACCAGCGAGATGTGCTCGAGGAACCCTTGCAGGTTCTCGAACTCTTCCATCGAGCGCACCAGCTCCTTGAGGTTTTCGAGCCGGCCCGCGGCGTCCGCAGAGCGGTCCTTCTGCCACATCTCGGTATAGCCGCTCTCGTCGAGCACGATCTGGGCGAGATCGGTATGCGAAGTGACCTCGCGCTGGGCGCGCCAGCGATCGAATTGCGTGACGAGATCGCGCAAGGAGCCGCGCGCCTTCGGCTTCAACTCGTCGGTCTCGACCACGGCGCGCGCCGCCTCGAACAGCGGAATGCGGCGCTTGCGGGCATGATCGTGCAGCATCTGCACGGTGGCGTCGCCAAGCCCGCGCTTGGGCGTGTTGACGATGCGCTCGAAGGCGAGATCGTCGGCGGGCGAGTTGATGACGCGCAAATAGGCGAGCGCGTCGCGGATTTCGGCGCGCTCATAGAAGCGCGGGCCGCCGATCACGCGATAGGGCAGGCCGAGCGTGACGAAACGATCTTCGAACTCGCGCATCTGGTAGGACGCGCGGACCAGGATCGCGATCTCGTTGAGCCGTTCGCCCTGGCGCTGGAGCTGCTCGATCTCCTCGCCGATGCCGCGCGCTTCCTCTTCCGAATCCCAGGCACCGGTGACCGTCACCTTCTCGCCATCCTCGTCTTCGGTGCGCAGCGTCTTGCCGAGCCGGCCTTCATTATGCGCGATCAGATGCGAGGCGGCGGCGAGGATGTGGCCGGTCGAGCGATAGTTGCGTTCGAGCCGGATGACCTTGGCGCCGGGAAAATCGTGCTCGAAGCGCAGGATGTTGTCGACCTCCGCGCCGCGCCAGCCATAGATCGACTGGTCGTCGTCGCCGACGCAGCAGATGTTCTTGACGTGGGCCGCAGGAGCAACCGTCATTCCAGGGCGATGCGCAGCATCGAACTCCGGTGCGCAATTGCGCACCTGAGAATCTCGATCCGTGAACTCATCAGGAGATTCCGGGTTCGCGTCTTCGACGCGCCCCGGAATGACGACCTTGGTTGCTGACGGTGCCTGCGACAACAGCCGCAGCCACAGATACTGCGCGACGTTGGTGTCCTGATATTCGTCGACCAGGATGTATTTGAAGCGCTGCTGGTACTGCCGGAGGATATCCGGGTGCTCGCGGAAGATGCGGATGTTCTCCAGCAGCAGGTCGCCGAAATCGGCAGCGTTCAGGATCTTCAGCCGCTCCTGGTAGCTCGCATAGAGCTTGCCGCCCTTGCCGTTGGCGAACATCGCGGCTTCGCCTGACGGCACCTGCGTCGGGCTAAGCCCGCGGTTCTTCCAGCCGTCGATCAGGCCGGCCAGCATGCGCGCCGGCCAGCGCTTGTCGTCGATGTTTTCGGCTTGCAGGAGCTGCTTCAACAGCCGCACCTGATCGTCGACATCGAGCACGGTGAAATTGGACTTGAGCTGCGCCAGCTCTGCGTGCGTCCGCAGGATCCGGCCGCCGATGGAATGGAAGGTGCCGAGCCACGGCATGCCCTCGACCGCCTGTCCCAGCATCTGGCCGAGTCGGTGCTTCATCTCGCGCGCGGCCTTGTTGGTGAAGGTTACCGACAGGATCTCGCCGGGGCGCGCGCGGCCCTGGCTCAGGATATGGGCGATACGCGTGGTGAGCACGCGCGTCTTGCCGGTGCCGGCGCCGGCCAGCACCAGCACCGGGCCGTCCAGCGTCTCCACCGCGTCGCGTTGCTCGGGATTGAGGCCGGTCAGATATTTCGGGCCCACCGAGGCGCGGGCGCGCGCGGCAATGCCGCCGGCCGCGGGCTGGTGGTCGGAAACGTGAGAGGTGATTTTGCTCGGCTCGGTCATGCGAATCAGTGGCCCCACGATGGCACCGCGGGGTGGCGGAAGGGAGCCTTCATAACAGGGATTAGCCCCTATATGGGGCGGCGGCGAGGGGTTTTCCACGTACGCCGAAGGCCGATTTGTTCCTGTCACCTCGGCGAATTTCCGCCCCGCTCAGCCCGGAACCTTCGTTTCGAGGTCGAGATTGTCTGTGCAAACGCGGCGTGGCGCGTAGCTGCGCTGACCGCAGACAAACATCGAGACAGAGGTTTTGACCATGCTTGGCTGGGTTGTGACGTTTCTGGTTATCGCACTGATCGCCGGTATCCTGGGCTTCGGTGGCATCGCCGGCGCATCGATCGAGATCGCCAAGGTCATCTTCTTCATCGCGGTCGTGCTGTTCCTGATCTCGGCCGTGGTTGGATTGGCCCGCGGCCGCACAAGGGTGTAGCGCTAGCGTTTCGAGGGCATCGCGACGTTTCTCCCGATGCCCTCGGGACGCGACACCGCGCTGTGATCCTTGACCACGGACGCGATGTTTTCGCGAATGTCGGCCGGGAAGGGCGCCACTCTTCGCAGGGCCATGTCCATGTGCAGCGACATGTTTTCCGAGGTGGCCGACAGCCAGCCCTCGGTCGCGTGACGCAGCTCCTCGAAAGTGTGCAGCCGCTTGTCGTCGGCTTCCAGCAACCACACCGAGATCTGCACGGGATCGCCGAGATGGATCTCGCGCAGATAGCGCACATGGCACTCGGCAGTGAAGGTCGAGCCGTGACGCTCCTTCATATAGGTCGGCCCGATCCCGAGCTTCAGCCAGAGCTGGTCGATCGCCCGGTCGAACATCACGTTGTAATAGGCCATGTTGAGATGGCCGTTATAGTCAATCCATTGCGGCTCGATCTGCATGATCGAGGAACGGAACGGCTCGGTCTTGTCCTCGGTCGTGGGCGCTGAAGCGGCAGTCTCCGGCATGTTTCCTTCCCTAGCTATGCGTCCGATCGCTTGACTTGACCGGGTATATGTCCTTTGCCACGCTTCTCTGTCGGGAGGAATGTCCGTGGGTATGACCATCACCAATAATCCGCCGCGGCCCGAGCCGAAAGCCCTGGCCAGTGCGCTGGAAGTGCTTACCGTGCGCTTCGGCAATCGCTTCATCACTTCGCAGGCCGTGCGCGAGCAGCACGGTCACACCACGACATGGCTTGCCAATCAGCCGCCGGATGGCGTGGTGATGGCGCAGGAGACCAAAGACATCCAGGACGTGGTGCGGATCTGCGCCAGCAACGGCGTGCCCGTGATTGCGTTCGGCACCGGTACCTCGCTCGAGGGCCAGGTCAATGCGCCGGCCGGCGGCATCTGCATCGACCTGCGCGACATGAACAAGGTGCTCGCCGTGCATGCCGAGGACCTCGACTGCGTGATCGAGCCCGGCGTGACGCGCAAGGCGCTCAACGAGCATCTGCGCGACCAGGGCCTGTTCTTCCCGATCGATCCCGGCGCCGACGCCTCGCTCGGCGGGATGGCCTCGACGCGCGCTTCGGGAACCAATGCGGTGCGCTACGGCACCATCCGTGAGAGCGTACTGGCGCTGAAGGTCGTGCGGGGCGATGGCGAGATCATCACGACCGGCACGCGCGCGAAAAAGTCGTCGGCCGGCTACGATCTGACGCATCTCTTCATCGGCGCCGAAGGCACGCTCGGCATCATCTCGGAGCTCACCATCCGCCTGCGCGGCATCCCCGAGATGATCGCGGCCGGCGCGGTCTCCTTTGAAACGGTGCATGGCGCCTGCCAGGCGGTGATTCTCGCAATCCAGACCGGCATTCCCGTGGCGCGCATCGAACTCCTCAATGCCGCCCAGGTGAGGGCCTGCAACGCCTATTCCAAGCTGACGCTTCCCGAGACGCCGCTGCTGCTGCTCGAATTCCACGGCAGCGAGATCGAGGTTGCCGAGGAGTCCAAGGCATTCGGCGAGATCGCCAAGGACTGCGGCGGCGGTGGTTTCTCCTGGACCACCAAGCCCGAGGACCGCACCAAGCTGTGGCAGGCGCGGCACGATGCCTATTGGTCGGTGAAGGCGCTGCGGCCGGGCGCCGGCGTGGTCGCAACCGACGTTTGCGTGCCGATCTCGCGCCTTGCCGACTGCGTTACCGAGACCGAGGAGGATTTGAAGCGCCTCAACCTGCTGTCGCCGATCGTCGGCCATGTCGGTGACGGCAATTTCCACTGCTCGCTGCTCTGCGACGTCGACGATGCCGACGAGATGGCGCGAGGCGAGGAGTTCATGCATCGCCTGGTCGAGCGCGCGCAGGCAATGGACGGCACCTGCACCGGCGAGCACGGCATCGGCCAGGGCAAGCAGAAGTACCTCAAGGCCGAGCTGGGCCCCGAAGCGCTCGACGCAATGCGGGCGCTGAAGAAGGCGCTCGATCCGCAAAACATCCTCAACCCCGGCAAGATCGTGCCGGTCGACTAGATCGGGCGCGGTCGCGCACCCGGAACTTTTGGTTCCCTCGCTGGTTCCAATTCTCGTCAATTTCCGATGCCTCAAATGCAACGGTATTCGGGAGGATGCGATGTTGCGACCGGTCATGGGAATCGCTGTGATGGTGCTCGCCTGCGCGTTGGCGGGTGCAGCGCTGGCGAGGGGCGGCGGTGGCGGGGGCGGACACGGTGGTGGTGGCGGCCATGGCGGTGGTGGTCGTCCCGGCGGTGGTCATTTCGGCGGTGGTGGTCATTTCGGTGGTGGCGGCCATCACGGTGGTGGTGGCCATTTCGCCGGCCATGGATTTGGACATGTTTACGTTGGTGGTGGCCATCATGGCGGCGGCCCGCGGTTCGCCGGGCATTCATTTGCGCACGCAGGAGTCCAGCATGGCCGCGCAAGTTTCGGCCAGATCCGCAATGCAGCCGTGCATCCCGCCGGTTTCCGCAATGCGCTGAACCTGCATCCCGCAACCTTCCGTAACAGCCGACTGATCAGCAATCCCTTGGCCCGCGCCCAGATCGCAGGAGCCGCCGCGCTGGTCGGCTGGCATGGCGCGGGCAACGGATGGTGGCAGCATCCCGGCGGCTTCTACGGCTGGGTCGGGCCATTGTTCTGGCCCTTCGCCTATTATGATCTGTACGACTATGCGATCTGGGGCGATGGTCTCGGCTTCTGGGGCTATGGCTACCCGGATATCTATGCCGGCATCTTCGGTCCCTATGGCTATGACGGCCTCGCGACCTATCTGCCGCAGCGGCCGTACGGGCGCAGGCATGCGAGAGGCGTTCCGCTCGATCAGCTCTGCGGCAGTGACCGCCGCGAGATTGTCGGGTTGCCGATCGACCAGATCGCGGACGCGGTGCAGCCGACAGACGCGCAAGGCGCCGATCTCGATGCACTCGGCAATGCCTCGATCCAGGCGGCCGAGTTGATCCGCGCGTCCTGTCCGACGCAGGTCGCAGCGACGGCGCCGGGCCGGCTCGCGGCCATGCAGCAGCGCGTCGAGGCGATGGTGAAGGCTGTCGATCTGGTTCAGCCCGCGCTCGACAAATTCTACGGCGCGCTCACCGACGAGCAGAAGGCGCGCTTCAACGCGCTGGCCGAAGACCAGCGCCGAGCGGCCTCAAACAACGCCAATGCATCGCTCGCGCAGAATTGCGGTACGCCTGTCGGGCTCGATTGGCCAGGAGCCGAAATCGAAGCGCGGCTTCACCCCGACGATACCCAGCGCGCCGCGCTGCAAGTGCTCCAGGATACCAGCGCCAAGGTCAGCGCGTCGCTCAAGGCGGCCTGCGAGCCCAGCGACGTGATGACGCCGCCGGCGCGCATGGCCGCGATCCGCAAGCGGCTCGACGTGATGCTCGACGGCGTCAAATCGGTGCGCGCGGCGCTCGAAGATTTCTATGCGACGCTCAATGACGAGCAGAAGGCGCAGTTCGAGGCGATAGGCCCGCGTCGGACGTCCTGAGCGCGCCGCAAGCCAAAGCCGTGGCCGGAAAAACCGCCTCGCAGAGGGCGACGGGGTTCTCTATGCTGGGCGGAGCTGAAGCGCGACAATGCGAAGGCCAGAAGACCACGGGTGGCGGGGCGATGAAGTTGTTCGCAAGGCAAAAGCCGTCCGACGTCTGGGATGAGCCGATCCAGTGGCCGATCGGCGACATCGCGGCTGCCGATCGTATCCGCAACATCTGCCAGTCCGCGTCCGCAAGCGCCGAACTGATCGGTGGCCCCGCCGACCACGGCGGAAAATCGCTCGAGAAACAGCGCAAGTGCGAAAGCGAGCGTTATGAACGCGCGGCGCGCGTTGCGATGGAGATCGCGATGAAGATCTCGGACGACCTGATGCGCGACGACGCCGTCCGCCACATCATCGATCTCTGCATGAAGGCGGGCGACATCAAAACCGCGCATATCCTCTATCGCGCGATCCACGCGAACTGGATTCGGGAGGCCGCGCAAAAGGACTATCCGGCGCTCGGGCAGTGATGGCCCTTATTTGGCGAGCGTGACGACGGCCTCATGCACGCTGTGAAAGACGTGGTTTCTCGGCAGGATGTCGAACAGCGCAAAGCGTTCGAACGCTTTCTGCGCCCGCACCGATTCCAGCCGTGCCACTGCGACGGTGACGCCCTGCTCACTGCATGCCCTGAAGATCTCGAGCAGGGCCTGCGCAGCAGTGAAGTCGATCTCGACCATGCCGCTTGCTTCCAGCACCAGCAGCTTCGGCGTCGAGTCCTTCAAGAGATCCGCCACGTCGTTGCGGAAACTTGGAGCATTGAGAAATGACAGCGGCGCCTGCAATCCGATCACGGCGACGTCGGGCAAGCGCTCGCCCGCGATATGCGGATGCGCCGGCCACCAGATCGTGGTGCCCGGCACGCGATCGAACTCGATGAGCCTTGCGCGGGTCGTACTCCAGATGCCGTGCAGGAGCGACAGCACGATGCCAAGGAACGCGCCCTGCTGGATCGGCAGCACGATGATCAGCGCGGCAGTGGCCAGGATCAGCAGGAACTCGCTGAACGACTGACGATAGATCGTGGCGATCTGCGTCACGCGGATGATCCGCAGCGCCACGAACAGCAGGATGCCGCCGAGCGCCGCGTCGGGCACGTGCTGCAGCAGCCCGGTGCCGAAGGCGAGCAGTGCCAGCACGATCAGCGCTGCGGCAAGGCCCGACAGTTGCGACTGTCCACCGGTCTCGACCACGATGCCCGTGCGCGGCGGGCTCGCATTCACCGGAAAGGCGCCGAACACGCCCGCGAGCAGGCTGCCGGCGCCGGCGCCGAGAAAATCGCGGTCGACGTCGGCGGGCTTGTCGGGATCGGAGGGAAACGATCGCGTCGTCGCCGCGGTCTGAACCATCACGACGACGGAGATCACGAAGGCCAGCGGAACGAGGCGCACCCACGCCTCGGGCGCAAGGTTCGGCAAGGTCGGCATCGGCAGCGTGCCCGGGACAGTGCCGACCACCTTTACGCCTTTGGCTTCGAGCCCGGCCCCGATCACCGCGAGCGTCGCGCCGACAAGTCCGATCAGCGCGCCGGGGATCTTGGGGCTGATCGTTTCTGCGAGGAAGACGACGGCGAGCACGCCGAAGCCGATAAAGATCGTGTAGGGATTGGACCGGCCGAGCTCGCGCGCCAGCGTGCCGATGCGATCGAGCGTCGGTCCATTGGGCGCTTCCACGCCGAGCACGCCCGGCAATTGCGAGACGATGATGTGGACTGAGATGCCGGCGAGGAAGCCGATCATCACCGGCACCGACAATAGATTTGCGATGCCCCCGAGGCGGAAGATGCCGCTCGCGACCAGCATCGCGCCGACCATCAGCGCGAGCGCGATCGCGAGCGACTGATATTCCGGCGAGCCGGTCGCGGCTACCGCGGCAAGGCCGCCGGCGAATATCGGCGTGATGGTCGAATCGGCACCGCAGGACAGGAAGCGGTTACTGCCCAGCAGCGCGAAGCCGAGCGAGCCTGCCATGAAGGCAAAGAAGCCGATCTGCGGCGCGAAGCCGCCGAGGCGTGCGGTCGCCATCTGCTCGGGGATGGCGATCGCCGCGAGCGTCAGGCCCGCCATCAGGTCTCCCGGCAACGAATAGGACGCAAGCGACCGGAACAGCGGCCATGATTTGGCAGTGGGAGCGTCGTGCGCCATCAGTTCGAATCCCCGGACGACAATATTTCCGGCATCAAACTACAGCATCGCCCGTGCAGCAAATGGAGGAAATGTTCGACGCAACATGAAATGCCCGCAGGCACATTGTGCACCTGCGGGCATTCCTTTCCAGCTCGGGCGACAGCCTTAGTACCCGCGGTCGCCGTGGTTCATCTCGCCACCGCGGCCGCCGCCCATTCCGATGCCGAGGCCGATTCCGACGCCGATGCCAATGCCTTGCATGATGGCGCCGGGTGGTGGGCCGCGGTCCGGTGGTGGTGGCGGCGGACGGCGATCGACCACGACCTCAACCGGCGGCGGCCTGCGCTTGGGCGTGTCGACGACTTTCCTCTTTGGCGGCGTGTCGTCGACGCGCTTCTTGATGATCGGCGCGACGACCGGGTTGATCGGCGTTGCCGGCGTTGGCGGCGTCGAGCACGGACAGGTCGGCGCCATCGCGACGGCGACCGGCACTGCGGCGGCCGCAGCCGTCGGTCCGTAGTTGCGGTTCTGCACGCGGAGCAGAAGCCTGCGCGCGGTTGCCGCGAGGTCGCTGTTGCCCCAATTGGTGAGATAAGTCTCGTACGAGGCGCGGGTGTTGATCGCGACCGCCAGCTCCCAGGCCAGCATCTGGCGCCGGCGCTCCAGGATCGTGCGCAGGCGCGGCGTGTAGGAGGCCTGTGCGAACAGCTCGACATAGGCCTGATATGCGGCGACGGTGTCGTCGGCGATCACGAGATCATAGGCGACCTTTGGCTCCTTGCCGCGCAGCTCCTGGCGCCAGTCCTCGACGGTGCGGCCCGCGCTGGCCAGCGCGGACGAACCAGTCCCGGGAGCGGAAGGCTGCTGCCCGCTGCTGTCGCCGAAGAACTTGAAGTCGGCCGTCAGCGACGAGCTTTCCCACGGGATCTGCCGGCCGTCCGTCGACTGGGCGACGGCAATGCGGATGCGCTTGAAGACTTCCTCGATCGGCAGGTTCGGCTGCTTGGCGATCGTCAGCGCCGCCATGGTGTAGGGGCTGTCGATGCCGGAGCCGTCCTCGGCTTCCGCGCCGGGCGAGGTCGAGTAGGAAATGAATGAGCCGGGGGCGCCGGCCTTGGTGTCGACGATCGCAAGCCCGTGACCTGCGCCGCTGAGCGCCGGGAAGGGATTGTTGCGGCAGGCATCGAGCATGAAAATGCGCGCACGCGTCGGCAGTGCGCCGAGCGTGTTGAGCAGGTCGTTGAGCCGCACGCCCTGTAGGGGAATGTCGGCCTCGCGCTTCGGATCGAGATCGACCGGCACCAGATAGTTCTCGCCGTCGATCTGCAAGCCGTGACCGGCATAGAACACCAGCGCGACGGCGTCGGCGCCGCTGGCGCTGACCTTGCCGGCGAAATCGCTGATCGCCTGGCGCATCTCGTTCTGGGCGAGATTGGGTGCGGTCGTGACATCGAAGCCGGCATTGCCGAGCAGCTCCGTCATGCCCTTGGCGTCGTTGGCGGCGTTGGGCAGTTCCGGAACCGCACGATAGGCGGACTGGCCGATTACGAGCGCGAGTCGCGTTTCGGCGGAGGCGTCCGTCAGTGTGATGAGCTGAGAAAGAACGAGAAGGCTGGATGCAAGAAGCCAATTGCAAAGGGCCGGACGGCGCATGGTGTCACCTCCATCGGCAATGCGCGCGAGGGTGAGAGCTTTTCTAGCCGCGTGCCATGATGGAGTCTGTGCGCCAGCTCACTCTGGGATGTGCGGCAAATTGGGCAGTTCTCCCGGCGGGAGATGCCCCTTGCCCTGGTGCCGTCGTCAGAACAGGCCGCAATCCCAGGGGGGGTCCGGCGAAAAGCGTGCCGCCAGGAAATCGATGAAGGCGCGGACCTTCGCTGGCGGCCGCCGATCCGGCAGATAGACCGCATGCACCGCCGACGACCGGACCTCCGGCTGGTCGAGCTTCAGTGCCACCAGGGTCCCGGCCCGGAGATCATCGGCGACGATGAAGGTCGGCTGCCGAGCAAGACCAAGGCCGGCGAGGCTCGCGGCCCGCAGTGCATCGCCATTGTTGGCGCGGAGGTTGCCGTTGACCTGGACGCGGATCTCGCCGTCCGCGCCGAACAGCCACTCGGCGGCACTCGCCTGCTGCGACAGTGTGTAGCCAAGGCAGTTATGGGCGGCGAGGTCGGCAACGGTGCGCGGAGTGCCGTATTTGGCAAGATAAGACGGCGCGGCACAGACCACGAGACGGTTCGGTGCCAGCCGCCGCGCCACCATGCTGGAGTCGCGTAAGCGCCCGATGCGGATCGCGAGATCCCAACCTTCCTCGGCGAGATCGACCAGCCGGTCGTTGAGGCCGAGCTCGGTCGTGACCTTCGGATAGCGTTCGGCAAAATCACCGAGCAGCGGGGCGATCTGTCGTGTGCCGAACACCACCGGTACGTTGACGCGGAGCAGCCCGCGCGGCTCGACCCGTTCGGCGGCGACCGCGGCGTCGGCGGTTTCCATGTCAGCCAGGATGCGCTCGGAGGATTCGAGATAGCTGCGCCCTGCCTCCGTGATGGACAGCCGGCGCGTGGTGCGATGGAACAGCTTGATGCCGAGCCGGCCTTCGAGCGACGCAACGTGTTTGGTGACCATGGTCTGCGACAGACCCATCGCGCGCGCGGCGCCGGACAGGCTGCCGACCGCCGCCACCTTGGCGAAGACTTCCAGGCTGGTCAGGCGGTCGAGCAACGATCTCACTCTCTGAGTGTGAACTATTGTTCCAAAATAGCAGATTATCGCCGAATTGAGAATAGATCATAAGGCCGGCAATCGAAGGAGACCGCTATGATCGATTCCCGTACCGCGCCCTATGCGGCGCTGGTGTTGCGCGTGACACTGGGTGCGCTGTTTCTTGCCCATGCCGCATTGAAGTTTTTCGTCTTTACCCCTGCCGGGACCGCAAAGTTCTTCGGCAGCCTCGGCTTTCCGCCCGAGCTCGCCTACCTCGTGATGACGGTTGAGGTGCTGAGCGGAGTCGCCCTGATCCTCGGGGTCTGGACCCGCTACGCCGCGCTCGCCGGCATTCCGATCCTGCTCGGCGCCATCTTCACCGTGCACGGCGCCGCCGGTTTCTTCTTCACCAACCCCAAGGGGGGCTGGGAATATCCCGCTTTCTGGGCCATCGCGCTGCTTGCGCAGGCGCTGCTCGGCGACGGCGCCTATGCGCTTCGCCCCTCGCGCCAGAACGACGCGGTCGGCCAGTTGAGCGGCGCGCATTCGCGCTGACGCCCGTAAGGTCTGATCAAGAGAAAGGCTGCGGGATCGCCTCCGCAGCCTTTTCTCGTTTCGTAGCGCGCAATGGCGAAGGCCGAGCGCAATCAATATGACTTCTGCATCGATCCATACCTGAATTGGATCGATAGGCTTTTGCCGGATCAAGAAGCGTGGCACTCGTCGTGCCGCCGTGCCGCGTGCCGGAAACACCGGCAAGCGCAGGCTTTTGCCTGCCGTTCCACCCATGCGCTCGCCATCGCGGCGCTCGTGCGACGATGCTCCCGCTACCCTTGCCTGACTTGTCGCTTTGGCCCTACAGTCAATGAAACGGCTGCGGCAACGACCGCGGCACAAATAAAAAACGCTTGGGGAGAGAGCACAATGACCTCAGTGCCAGTGAGCCGTCGCGCGTTCATCAAATCCTCGACGGCGATAACCGCCGGCCTCTTATTCTCTCCCGCCATCATCGGCCGCGCCGAAGCCGCGACATTGAAGCTGAAATGCTCCTCGTCGCTGCCGAACGATCCAAAATATGCCAACGGCCGTGTCTACTACGACAATCTGGTCAAGCAGCTGAAGGCCAACGGGCTCGGTGAACAGGTCGAGGTCGCGTTCTTCCCCGACAACCAGCTCGGCCAGGAAATCGACGTCATCAATTCGGTGAAGCTCGGCGTCATTGATCTCATGGTGTCGGGCTCGTCGATCTCGGCCAATCTGGTGCCGCTCGTTGGCACCTTCGACCTCGGCTATCTCTTTGCGAGCTTCCCGCAGCAGACCAAGGCGTTCGATGCCGGCGCCGCCAAGCCGATCGAGGATGCGCTGCTCAAGGGCGCCAACATCCGCATCATCGCCTGGGCCTATAATTTCGGCTCGCGCAGCGTGCTGGCGAAGAAGCCGGTGAAGACGCCCGAGGATCTCGCGGGCCTGAAGATCAGGACGTTGCCCAATCCCGTCATCACTGAATGCCTGCGGCTGATGGGAGCTGCGGCAACGCCGCTGGCGTTCGGCGAAATCTACACGGCGCTGCAGGCCGGCGTGCTCGACGGGCTCGAGCACGACCCGCCGACCATCCTGGCCAGCAAGTTCTTCGAAACGGCAAAGTTCTATGCGCTGACGCAGCACAACTTCTCGCCGCTTGCGATCTACTTCAGTGACATGACCTACAACCGCATGGATGCGAAGCTGCGCGACGGTTTTCTCGATGCCGCGAAGAAGGCCGCGGCTGACACGCGTTCGCACGGACTCGCCGTCGAGAAGGAAGCTCTAGCGGCGCTCACCGAGAAGGGCGTCACGGTCGCCGAATGCGACCGCGAGGCGTTCAGGAAGCGCGTCATGCCGCAGACCGATAACTTCATCAAGGCGCGGCCCGAATCCAAGCCCGTCATCGACATGATCCGCGCGACCCAGGCCTGAGATGACGATGACAGCCGCCGCGTCCCTCTCAGGCGGCCGCCGCGGGAGCATCACCCTTCTGCTGCGCGTGAGCGACACTATCGCGGCCATCTTGCTGGCCGCCGACCTCGTGGTGGTCTGCGTCTCTGTGCTGCTGCGCTTCCTCTTCAATGCACCGGTCGAATGGTCCGACGACGTCGCGCGCGGCCTGATGGTCGGATCGGCCTTCTTTGGCGCGGCGAGCGCGCTTGCGCGCGGCGAGAATGTCGGCGTTTCCTTTTTCCGCGACATGCTGGCTCCGCGGCTGCGCGCGCTGGTCGATGCCGCGAGCGCGCTGCTGATCGTGCTGATCTCGGCCTACGTCGCCTACAACGCCATCAAGCTGGGGACGCTGACCACGGGTCAGACCACGGGATCCGGGCTGCCGCTCGAGCTGACGTTCTACCCGATGGGCGTCGGCGCGCTGTTCATGACGGTGTTCGCGATCGATCAACTCTGCGCAAGGCCGCTGTCCGAGATCGCCAAGGGCCTCGTCGCGATCATCGTGGTCACCAGTCTCTATCTCGCCTGGGACGCGCTGCTGCCCGCGTCGGTGCCGTCATCAGGCACGCTGATGCTGATCGGCTTCTTCGTCACGCTGTTCGGCGGCCTGCCGATCGGCTTTGCGCTGGCGCTGGCGGCGTTGATCTTCATCTGGGTGGAGGGCGCGCTGCCCGGCGTCATCTTCGCCCAGCAGATGGCGCGCGGCATCGACAATTTCGTGCTGCTCGCGATCCCCTTCTTCATCCTGGTCGGCTACCTCATGGAAGCCAACGGCATGTCGGTGCGCCTGATCGAGCTGTTGCAGCGCGCGGTCGGCCGCATGCGCGGCGGCCTCAACGTCGTGATGGTGACCTCGATGGTGCTGTTCTCCGGCATCTCCGGTTCGAAGATGGCCGATGTCGCCGCCGTCGGCTCCGTGCTGATCCCGGCGGCGCGCCGCTCGCGGCAGAATCCGGGAGGTGCCGTGGCGTTGCTCGCGGCTTCCGCGGTGATGGCCGAGACGATTCCGCCCTGCATCAACCTGATCATCCTCGGTTTCGTCGCAAACCTCTCGATCGGCGGGTTGTTTATGGCGGGCCTGCTGCCGGCGGCTCTGATGGCGCTGGTGCTGATCGCCGTGTCCATCATCTTCGGCAAGCCGCCGGCGGCGACCGAGGACGCCGAGGCGCAGATCCCGGTGTCCGGCCTGTGGAGCGGTGCGATCGCATCCTTCGGCCTGATCTTCATGATCTTCACCGGCTTCAAGACCGGCTTTGCCACCGCGACCGAGATCTCCGCCTTCGCCGCGGCCTATGCCATCCTGGTCGGCAGCCTCGTGTTCCGCGAGCTCACGCTGAAAGCCGCCGCGCATAGTTTCGTGCAGGCGGCGACGCGCGCCGGGCTCGTGCTGTTCATCGTCGCCGCCGCGCAGTCCCTCGCCTTCACGCTGACCCTGCAGCAGGTCCCGCACGCGGTCGGTGAGTTCATGCTGGGCCTGTCCGAGACCTCTGGCGTCTGGCTGTTCATGCTGCTCGCGATCCTCGTGCTGATCGTGATGGGCTCGGTGCTGGAGGGTGCGGCCGCGCTGATCATTTTCGGGCCGCTGCTCTTGCCGGTCGCGGTGCAGCTCGGCATCGATCCCCTGCATTTCGGCGTGGTGCTGGTCATCGCGATGGGCATCGGCCTGTTCGCGCCACCGCTCGGGCTCGGTCTGTACGGCGCCTGCCTGATCGGCAATGTGCCGATCGAGCGGACGGTGAAGCCGATCATGGGCTATCTTGGGCTGTTGATGCTCTGCCTGCTCGTGATCGCCTTCGTGCCGTCGATCTCGACGGCGCTGCCGCGCGCGTTCGGCTATTAGAGGAGTTGTCGCCGTGAAGGTTCTGCTGGCTCACACGCCGGAGATGCGCAGCAATTATTACGGCGAGCGCAGCCTGAGAGGCTTGCAGGCGCTGGCCGAGGTGATCCTGCACGAAGGCGAGGCGCCACTCGATGCCGCCGGCCTCGTCCGCGTTGCCAAAGACGCCGACATCATCGTGGCCGACCGCATGACCGAGGCGCGCGGCGAGATCTTTACGCAATTGCCTCGCCTCCGCGCCTTCGTCCGCTGCGCCGTCGACATCCGCAACGTCGATGTCGAGGCCGCTTCAAGGGCTGGCGTGCTGGTGACACGCGCCGGTCCCGGCTTCGTGCAGGCGGTGGCCGAGCTCGCGCTCGGCTTCATGGTCGATCTCTCGCGCGGCGTGTCGCGAACCACGGCGGATTATCAGGCGGGCCGCAAGGTAGAGGCGCGGATGGGGCGTCAGCTCGCCGGCAGCAAGCTCGGCATCATCGGCTTCGGCAGCATCGGACGTTATCTCGCCGAAATCGCAAAGGTGCTGCGCATGGAGGTGCTGGTCGCCGATCCCTTCGTGACGATCAGCGATGCCGCGATCAGGCACGTCCCGCTCGACGAACTCCTGGCGGCATCCGACTATGTCGCCTGCCTCGCCATCGCCAACGAGCAGACGGAAAATCTGATCGGCGCGTCGGCGCTGTCGCGCATGCAGCGGCATGCCGTCTTCATCAATCTTTCGCGCGGCAATCTCGTCGACGAGGGGGCGCTTGCGGCAGCGCTGCGCGAGAGGCGCATCGCAGGCGCCGCAATGGACGTCGGCCTCGCGCCGGACCAGATGCCGTCGCCGGAGCTGGCACGGCTGCCCAACGTCATCGCCACGCCGCATGTGGGCGGCCTGACGCCGCAGGCAATCGAATATCAGTCGCTGGAAACGGTCCGCCAGGTCGAGGCGATCATCAGGGGCGAGGTCCCGCCGGGCGCGGTCAATGCCGAACGCTGGATCCGCCGCCCGTGAAGAGCGCCTGAGCCGGGCAGTACTCATAGTGACGCCGATGTCGGCTCCTGGCAGTCAAGCGAAGCATTCCCGCTCATGCCCTGGATTGGGCGACCAGCGCCGTGATCATTCCTGCAATTGAACCAACACCAAATCCGGTCACACCAAGACCAGGTAGCGCTCACGACCGCACCTGGCCCTTAACCCTGCCGATTGACGCGCAAATGCAGTTTTTCCTTTGTGAAGTCGTCGCTCGCATCGTCGCAATTTATTTGTGCGTCGATTGCATCCGCAAGGTGCGCTGTGGCCTTGTCGAGAGAAAAATCACGTCCTTCTTTCACAGTGCTGATATTCTGGACTGGCTCGTAGACGGTCTTTTGGGCTGGCCGAGTCAGGTTTTTCATAGAGACACCGCGCCGGTCCGGTACTGGATGGAAATGGGTCACCAGACAGTAGCCTTTCTCGCGTGCCTCGCTATGGCGATACTTGGCTGGTTTCACCCAAACACCTGAGCATCCGCTGGTGGTTTGGACCGGGAACGGACATTCAGTCGGCAGCTGTGAAATCAGGCGTGTTACATCGGCAGGCCGACTTGCGACCGCTGGGTGCTACGCTATAGAGGCAGCAATCCACGCGTTCGAAGTTCAACCCAGTTAAGGCGTCACGATGGCGTCCGCTACCAAGACGCTCCGCGTCAGCTTTGTGCAATGTCGCGGCACGCCTTACGAGGTCGGCCGTGCGCAGGCTGATGCCTTTGCGGCGACGCGCAACGGTAAGGCGTTTCTCCGACGCAAGAATGTACGGCTGCCGTGGTGGCTCAATATTCGCACAGAAGAGCGCGCGTTCAGGACTTACGCGCCGGCGCTGTGGGAGGAGATCGGTGGGATCGCCGAGGGGCTCAACATCCCGATGGAGCAAGCGGTCACCTATTTCGGCAATGACGGGTTGCGGATGCCGACCGGCGGCTGCTCGGCTGTCATGAGCGGTGGCGTCTATGGCCGCAACTATGATTTTCGGCCACGAGGCTACGAGGCGCGCTTCGCGCTCCTGCAGGTGCGTGGCAGCTACGCCAGCATCGGCGGCAGCCACCAGTTGACTGGCAGGCTGGACGGCATGAACGAGCACGGGCTCGCCATCGGCCTCCATCTCGTGAGAGCGCGACCGCGATCGCCGGGTCTCACCAGCGTGTTGCTGGTTAGGCGCGTACTCGACAGCTGCGCGACGACGACGGAGGCAATCGACCTTCTGCGTCGCACGCCCCACGTCACGCAGAACAACTACTCGGTGCTCGACGCCGGCGGCGTGGCTGCGGTGGTCGAGGCCGGGGCCGGCGCGGTCGCAGTGCGCAGGGGCGACTGGCTGGCTTGCACCAATCATTTCCAGACGCCACAACTGAGGCGCCTGAACCGACGTGTTGCGCACTCGATTGACCGGCTGCCGCCGCTCGAAGGCTGGGCCGCGCGGGAGCTCAGTGCCGAACAGACTTTCACGGCGCTGAACTTCTCCGCTTCGCCGGCCTTCCACAACTACGGCAACGCCCAAACGCTGCACACCATCGTCGCCGAGCCGGCCAAACGTCGGCTCTTGATTGGCATCGGCGGCGATGCCGCCGCGCTCGATGAGGACATGCTGGACGTCGATTTCAAGCTGTGGGTCGCCGGTGAAGATCTGCCGACAAAGCAGCTCAAGGGGCAACTCGGCCTGGGTCGACTATCCCCCCGGCGAGCGAGAGCGAGGCTGTGGAGCAGGGTCTAAGCCAGAAACGGACGGGGTCTACGAGACCACGCGCTGGTCGATCGGCCTGAACATCCTGTCCTTCTAGATCATCGTCAGAAATACTTTTGGCGGCGTGCCGACCATCAGCTTTCGGGCGGCGAGCATGTTTGCGTTGTTCATCCTACTTCTGGAATCTACCTGCCAATTCCTGGATCCACTTTCCTCGCGGCAGCAATATCCGCGTCGCCCGCGGCTGCGTCTCCCTTGAGGTGCTTGGCCTTACCGCGCCGGTACAGGGCAGCGGCGAAGGTCGGCTGCTGCCGGATCGCCTCGCCATAGTCCAGAATGGCGCGATCCAGATCACCCTTGGCCTCGTAAACCTCTCCGCGGTTCTTGTAGGCCATGGCAAAGTTGGGATTGAGCGCGATTGCCGATGTGTAGTCGGCGAGCGCACGATCCAAATCACCCTTGTTAAAGTACATTGCACCCCTGCCGAGGTGGGTGGATGCTTCCTTGGGGTCGAGGCTGATGGCCCTGTCAAAATCGGCAAGGGCGCGATCGAAGTCGCCCTTGGCGGTGTAGACGAGACCACGACCATTAAAGCCGTAGCCGGCTTTTGGATCGAGCCGGATGACTTGCTCGAAGTCGGCCATGGCGCGGTCGAATTCGTTTCTCAGCAAATAGAGGTGGCCGCGGCTCTTGTAGAGCAACGCACCGTTGGGGTCGATCGAGATTGCTGTTGTGTAATCGGAGAGGGCGTGATCGAAATCATTTCGTGCATAATAGAGGCCGCCGCGGTTGGCAAAACCTGCGGCAGCCTTGGGATCGAGCCGGATTCCCTGATCGAAGTCGGCCATGGCGCGGTCGAGGTCGCCTGTCGCGAAATAGACCATCCCGCGGCCGATGATGACCAAGGCGTTCGTGGGGTCGAGCGAGGCCGCCTTCGTATAGTCAGCCAGCGCGTGGTTGTAATCTTTCCTCACCAGATATACGTCGCCGCGCGAGCCGATAGCAACGGGATCATTGGGATCGAGCTGGATCGCCCGCTCGACATCGGCCAAGCACCGATCGAGGTCGCCCGTCTGGCCATAGGCTCTGGCACGAAATAGGAGGGCTTTCGCAAGATCTTTTCCGGCATATTTGCGGGATTCGATCGCGCTGGTGCATCCCGCAATCTGCTCGCTCCAGGGGATATCAGGCTTGCCAGCGCATTTTGCGTCCGGCACAGTCTGGGCCTGAACGTGGAATGTCAGCAGCACCAACGCAAATGACAGGACTGAACAGATCATCCCGGCGGACGTAATCAGCGAATTATGTCTCTTCATCGATTGCGTCCGACTCTTCGGTATTCAGAGGATAGCGGCGAGCGATACGCCAAATGCCGAGACTTAGTCGCCGGTAAAGAAGTCTTGGTTCAATCGACCGGAGCCACACCCTAGTCGATCGGCTTGAACGTCCCGTCCTTCTGGATCACCGTCAAAAACACTTTTGGCGGCGTGTCGATCATGCTGACGCCGACGGTGATGGTGCTGCCGCTGATGTCGAAGCGGCCGACGTCGTTGATCACCCGCAGCAGCCCGGCGCGCGTCGGCTTCGGTCCGGCCTTCTCCAACGCGGCGGCCGCGAGGCGTCCCGAGATGTAGCCCTCCAGCGACACGAAGTCCGGCGTCAGCGTCGGGTCGAACGCCTTCTGCGCCGCCTGGTAGTCGGCAACGAGCTTTTGCGATGCGTCCCAGGGAAACGGCACGACCTGCGAGACGATGACGCCTTCGCCCTCGGATCCGAGCTCCTTGGCGAGCGCATTGGCGCCGACGAAGGAGATGTTGACGAAGGTCGGATTGAGACCGCTGCGGTGCACGAGCTTGATGAACTCCGCACACGGGCCGTAAGTCCCGACCATGACGATCGCTTCAGGCTCGGCGCGCCTGAGCATCCGCCAGGCGGACGCGACGGCCTTGGTGTTGCGCTCAAAAGTGCCCTCGGCCGCAAGCTCGAGGCCGCGCTTGGCGAGTGCGCGCTTCACGCCGAGGAGACCATCGCGCCCGAAGGCGTCGTCCTGGTAGAAGATGCCGATGCGGCTGAACTTGCGCTCCTCGGTGAGATGCTTGATCCAGGCCTCGGCCTCCGCAGCATAGGAGGCGCGGATGTTGACGACGTTGCTGAGCTCTAGGTCGCGCAAGAATTCCGCGCCGCTGAACGGGCCGATGAAGGGAATGTTCCTGAGGCTGGTGATCGGAATGGTCGCCATCGCGGTTGGCGTGCCCACTGCGCCGATCAGCGCGAATACCTTGTCCTCGTCGATGAGCCGCAGCGTCTGCGCCACCGAACGGTCGGGATCATAACCGTCGTCGCGGCTGATCAATTGCAGCTTGCGGCCGTGGACGCCGCCCTTGGCATTGATCTCGGTGAAGGCGGCGACGATGCCTTGCCGCATGCGTAAGCCAAGCGCGGAGGAGGGCCCCTCGAGCGCCGCAGCCTGGCCGAACAGGATCGCATCGGTGCTGACGCCGACCTCCTCGCTTCGGGCTGCCGGCGCAACGAATGCGGCCAGCACGACGGCCAGAACGATGCATGTCGCGGAACGGACTCGTGTCATGGCGGCGCTGATACGGGATTTGCGGGAATTACGGGAGAACGATAGTGCCGCCGTCCGTAACCGCAAGGCCGATCGCCCTCCGTATTACTCCGGAGAATTGTTGCAATTGTTTCCATGGTGCGGCGACTGGCGCAGGAAAAGTTAACTAAGCCCCGCAGTCGCGCCCGGCGACGCAAGGAAATTGTGCACTTCTTAACCGAGCCCCATGTCCGATCGTTTCCTGACGGCTCAACCAGAAGTTCGACCCGTCACGCCAGAGGGACGGCTTAAGAGAGATGGGCGATCGCGATCAGAATGATCAGGATCGGAAGCGCATGATCGGGCGATGGCGCCCTGCGCCGCTGTCCGGGCTCTACCGTCCTGCGCTCGTCGCAGCAAGCCTCGGCGTATTGTTCTCGGTGGTGGGCGCGGCTGCGGTCGGGCGCTGGGAGGACCGCGTCAACAAGGTCGAGTTCGAGAACGCGGCCGAAACCGAAGCCATCGTCATGCAGAACGGCATGAACGAATATATCAGCCGGCTCGTGGCGCTGCGCACCCTGTTCGAGTCGACCAACGAAGAAGTCACCCGCAGCGAGTTCGAGACGTTCGCCGGCCGGCTGTTCGAGCATCACCCAGGCATGCTCCGCGTCGCCTGGCTGCCACGCATCAACCGCAAGGAGCGCGCCGAATACGAGGCCGCCGCAGTCGCGGACGGCGTGTCCGGCTATCGCATCAAATCGCTTCAGGGCCAAGGAAACGATCAAGGCTTTGCGACCGCGCCGCAGGGCGAGGAGTATTTCCCGGTCTTCTATTCCACGCAGCCGAAGACCTCGCCGGTCTACGGCATGGACTACGCGACCATTCCGGATCGCTATGCCGCGATCGAGCGCGCGCGCGACAATGACCGGATCGCGGCGCTGCGCACGCAACTCTACGAGCCGCGCGACGGCGGCCAGTCGCCCAACGTCCTCGTCGTCGTTCCCGTCTACGCCAAGGGCACCTCGCGCGACACTGTTGCCGATCGCCGCCGCAACCAGGCGGGTGTCATCGTCGCCGTGTTCGATCTGCCGCTGCTGCTGCGTGCCATCCGCACCACGACGGCGGCAAGTCCCGCGATCAGCGTCAACGTCTATCCGCCCTTCACGGGGCAGATCGTCAGCCTGGAGCAGTCGCTGCCGGATTTCTCGTCCTCGGCGACCGCGCCGCAATCGATGAGCGACGTATCGAAGGGCGTGCACTGGTCGGGTGGCTTGCGTATCGGCGACACCGATTGGCAGGTGCGCGCCGTGCCGACCGTCGGCGGTCCGCTGGAGACCGCCTATGACCGCGCGCTCACGGTGCTGGTCGTCGGCATGCTTCTGACGCTGTCGCTGGCGAGCTATCTCGTGCTCGCAAGCCGCAACTCGCGGCGGCTGTCGCTCGCCAACCGCCGGGTGCTCGAGCTCGCCCAGGACATCCTGACCGGCCTGCCGAACCGCGCGTTTTTCCTCGCGCGGCTGGACGAGATCAACCGGCAGATGCGCGAGGACGGGCTGACCTTCTCGATCCTGATGCTCGATCTCGACCGCTTCAAGAACGTCAACGACTCGCTTGGCCACGGGGCCGGCGACCTCTTGCTGCGCCAGGTCGCCCAGCGCCTGAAATCCGCGCTGCGCCAGAGCGACGTGCTGGCGCGGCTCGGCGGCGACGAGTTCGCGATCATCCAGGAAGGCTGCGACGATCAGCGGGTATGCTCGACCGAGCTCGCGAGCCGGATCGCCAAGCTCGTCACCGAGCCGTTCTTCCTGCCCGGCCATCGCGTGGAGATCGGCACCAGCATCGGCATTGCGATCGCGCCGGAGCACGGCAGCAACCAGGAACAACTTCTGAAGAAGGCCGATCTCGCGCTCTACCGCTCGAAAGGTGCGGGGCGCAACTGCTTCACCATCTATGACGAGGCGATGTCGGCCGACCTCGAGGCGCGCAACATGCTCGAGGGCGACCTGCGCGACGCGATCGCGCGATGCCAGTTCGAGCTGCACTACCAGCCCTTCATAGATGTCGCCAGCGGCCAGCGCCGCGGCTTCGAGGCGCTGGTGCGCTGGCGTCACCCGACGCGCGGGCTGATCCCGCCGGACCAGTTCATTCCGCTCGCGGAGGAGACCGGCCTGATCGTGGCGCTCGGCGAATGGGTGCTGCGGCGCGCCTGCGAGGACGCGGCGTCATGGCCTTCGGACACACGGGTCGCCGTCAACCTGTCGCCGGTGCAGTTCAAGGAAGCCGAGCTGTTCGATGTGATTTGCGCGGCGCTGGAAGATTCCGGCCTGCCGCCGGAGCGACTCGAGATCGAGATCACCGAGTCCGTCCTTTTGGAGCGCGGTCTCGAGAACCACGCCTTCATGGAGCGGCTCAAGAGCATCGGCATCGAGCTGGCGCTCGACGATTTCGGCACCGGCTATTCTTCGCTGAGCTACCTGACGGCGTTTCCGTTCGACAAGATCAAGATCGACAAGTCCTTCATCAGCAATCTCAGCCACCGGCCGCGCAGCTCGGCCATCATCTCCTCGATCGTGACGTTGGCGCGCGGCCTCGACATGTCGGTAACCGCCGAGGGCGTCGAGACCAGCGAACAGTTCGAGCGCCTGAAGGGGCTCGGCGTCAACTTTGCGCAAGGCTATCTCCTGGGACGGCCGCAGCCGATCGAACGGATCGCGCCGGAGGCGCCGGTCTCCGGCTCGCAGCTCGACGCGGCTTGAGACCCATCGCCGCGCAAAGGTCCGTCACGCAAGCGTGGCCCGGGCATGCACGAAAAGTGCTTGACCCGGACATCCCCCGATGATCGGAAGGATCGTCCAGGGATGAAACAAACACAATGCGGCTTCCGTTCTTCTATGGCTGGGTGGTAGTCGCGGTGACCTTCGTCACCATGGCCATCGGGGTCAACGCGCGCACCGCCTTCTCGTTGTTCTTTCCTCCCATCATCTCCGAGTTCGGCTGGGAACGCGGCGTCACGGCGGGCGCCTTTTCGTTCGGATTCGTGGTCTCGGGCGTGGTCAGCCCGCTGATCGGCCGGCTGATGGATCACAGAGGTCCCCGCGCCGTGATGGAGGTCGGCGTCGCGCTGATGGCGGGCGGACTCCTGCTGGCGCCGCTGACGAGCCAGCCCTGGCACCTCTATGTCACCATGGGCGTCATGGTCGGCGCCGGCAGCATCTGCCTCGGTTATTCCGGCCAGTCGCTATTCCTGCCGAACTGGTTCATCCGCAAGCGCGGCTTCGCCATAGGCATCGCTTTTGCCGGCGCCGGCATCGGCTCGGTGACGCTGCTGCCCTGGGTGCAGCACATCATCGAGCAGAGCAGCTGGCGTACCGCTTGCACCGCGATGGGGCTCTTGCTGCTGATCGCGCTGGCGCCGATCAACCTGCTGCTCCGCAAGCGGCCCGAGGATCTCGGTTTACTCCCGGATGGCGATGCGGCGCCGTCGGCGAGCGCGGCAAAGCCCGTTTCCAACATCGTCGACCCGGTCTGGGCCGGCACCGAATGGACGCTGAAGAGTGCGCTGCGCACGGCACGCTTCTGGTGGATCGCACTCGGCTATTTCTGCGGCCTGTACATCTGGTACGCGGTGCAGGTGCACCAGACCAAATTCCTGCTCGACATCGGCTTCAGCCCGCGCGTCGCAGTGTGGGCGCTCGGCGCGGTCAGCCTGCTCGGCATTCCCGGCCAGATCCTGCTCGGCCATGTCTCGGACCGGATCGGCCGGGAATGGGTCTGGGCGACGAGCTGCGCAGGCTTTGCGATTTGCTTTGCTGCGCTGATCGCCCTGAAATTCGAAGCCTCACTCTGGCTCGTCTACGTGATGGTGTTTTCGCAAGGGGCTCTCGGCTACGGGTTGACATCGATCATGGGCGCGGTGGTGTTCGAGATCTTCGGGGGCAGGAATCAGGGCAGCATCTTCGGCATGATCATGTTGGCCGCGCTGGCGGGCGGCGCGGCCGGACCATGGGCGACGGGCCTCCTCTATGACCTTGCCGGCGACTACACGCTCGCCTTTGCCATCGCGATGGTCGTCAGCGGTCTGTCGGCGTTGTCGATCTGGCAGGCCGCACCTCGCAAGGTGAGGGCGGTCGCCGGCCGGCTGCACAAGCTTCACCCCGGAGCCGGCGCCGGATAGGGTCGCCCGCTTCACAAATTCCGTGGTCCTCTTCGCGGTTTCTTAAGCATGTCTCATCTTGGCAAGCCGACGCCAGGTTGAGCCAACTTCTTGGACACTATCGGACCGCTAGGCTTGCAGCCCTTGTCGCACCTTGCGACGCGCCCGGGTCCAACGATGTCCGCCGAGGATTGCCCTGCGATCGGAACTCCGGAAGTCCTGCTGGCTGCGCTGGAGCTGGCCGAGGACGGCGTTGTCATCGTCGACGCCGACCGCAGAATCACGCATTTCAATGCAGCCGCGGAGCGGCTCTGGAAACTCCCGCGGACGGACGCGCTTGGACGTGACGCCGGCATTCTCGCGCTCAAATGCCTGCAGGCCGACCCGGTTACCGATATCCGCGACGAGATCAGCCTCGTGCGGCGCGACGGCACGAGGCTCAGGGCCGCCATATCGCTTTCGTCCATCGGAACGACCCATCACGCCGTTTTCGTTCGCGACGTCACCGAGGAGGCCGAACGCCGCGTGCGGATCGGGCTGCTCAACGCGGTGTCCGACCAGACCAATCGCGCGGTGATCATCACCGATACCGAGCTGAATATCCGTTACACCAACGCGGCCTTCGCCGCCGTGTTCGGCTATGCCACCGATGAGGCTGAAGGGCGGCGCGTGAGCGAGCTCGTGGCCGGACGTCACACCAACCGCAGGGCGCTTGCAAGGCTCGGCAAACGGCTGATGGCGGGTGGCCGCGGCGGCGAAGCCGAGGTGATGCTGTACAGCAAGGATCGCGAGGAGATCTGGGTCACTGCCAGGATCGACGCCTTTCGCGATCGCAAGGGTAGGGTGAAGCATATCTTCGCCCTGCTCGAGGACATCACCGAAACCAAGCAACTGCGATCGCTCCAGCAATTGATCACGTCTGCGCTGGCGGACGAAGTCCCGATCACCGAGATCGCCGACCGGTTGTGCCGGCGCGTCGAGGAGATCGCGCCGGACGTCGTCTGCTCGCTGCTTCATGTCGATGCCGCCGGCTTCGTGCATCCGCTCGGCGGTCCCAGTCTTCCGGAGGACTATTCGCGGGCGCTGGACGGCGTCGCGATCGGACCCGATGTCGGTTCCTGCGGAACGGCGGCCTATTACGGCAAGCCGGTGCTCGCTGTTGATATCGACAGGGATCCGCGCTGGCAGCCCTACAAGGCGATGCCGCTGTCGATCGGCTTGCGCGCCTGCTGGTCGACGCCGGTCAAGTCCAAGGACGGACGGGTCATCGCCACTTTCGCCTTCTACTACAGGGAGCCGCGCGCGCCGAGCCGCTGGCACCGGCGCATCGTCGATGCCTGCGTCAATCTCGGTGCGCTCGCGATCGAACGGAAAGAGGCGCGCGCCGAGATCGCGCGGCTCGCCTACCACGACATCCTCACGGGTCTGCCGAACCGCGTGCAACTGCGCCACCTGATCACGGCCGCGATCGACGCTTGTCGACCCGGCAGCCATGTCGCGCTGGCGTTCCTCGATCTCGATCATTTCAAGGACGTCAACGACACGCTCGGCCATGCCGCGGGCGATGAGCTCCTGGTCGAGCTGGGGCATCGCCTGCGCGCGCAGATCGAGCCCGGCGACATGCTCGGCCGGCTCGGCGGCGACGAATTCGTGATCCTGTTGCCGAACCGCGACGCCGAAGGTGCCGCGCGCGTCGCGCGCCGGATCACCGAGGCTCTGGCCGAGCCGCTGCGGCTCGGCGCGCGGCAGATGCAGATGTCCGCCAGCATCGGCATCAGCCTCTATCCCGATCACGCCACCGATATCGACGCGCTGATGCAGCAGGCGGATGCGGCGATGTACAACGCCAAGCAGGCGGGACGTTCCACCCATCGCTTCTTCTGCGCCGACATGAACGGACTAACCGAGCAGCGCCTCGCTCTCACCGCGGCACTGCGTCGCGCCATCGCCGAGGACAAGCTCAGCCTGCGCTACCAGCCGCAGGTTCGCACCGTCGACGGCGCGATCCATGGCGTCGAGGCGCTGGCGCGCTGGCATGACGCTGATCTCGGCGACGTTTCGCCGGCCAAATTCATTCCGCTCGCCGAGGAATGCGGCTTGATCGAGCAGATCGGGCTGTGGTCGATCCGCGAGGCCTGCCGCCAGATGGCTGGCTGGCGCCGCGCCGGGCTCGACATCCCCAGCGTGTCGGTCAATCTCTCGCCGATCAATTTCCGTAACGTCGTGCTGGCAAAGCATGTCGCAAGCGTCCTCGCGGCGCACGATCTGCCGCCGGACGCCCTAATGCTCGAGATCACCGAGGGCGCATTCATGCAGGAGCGGGCGGTTGCGCTCGAGACCATGAAGGCGATCCGCGCGCTCGGCGTCGGACTGTCGCTGGACGATTTCGGCACCGGCTATTCGAGCCTCAGCCGGCTTGCGCATCTGCCGATCCGCGAGCTGAAGATCGACCGCAGCTTCATGCGCGATATCGAAGCCGATGCCGGCGCGCTCGCCATCGCGACCGCTGTCGTGCGCGTCGGCCAGGGCCTCGGCATGACCGTGGTTGCCGAAGGCGTCGAGACCGAAGCACAGCGCAGGGTCTTGGCCGAGCTCGGCTGTGACGTCGTGCAGGGCTTCCTCTACGCGCCGGCGCTCGCTTCGGTCGCGTTCGAGCGCTGGCTGCTCGAGCACAGCGCCGAGCAGGCGAGGGCGATGCGCGACCGTCTCGATCGCGCTCAGGGCGAGGCAACGCCGGTCAAGCGCACGGCCTGACGGCAATGACGCCGGGGCGTGTACCCCAACCCCATAATGGATCATCATTCTTTTGGAGGCACCGTGCGCAGATAGGCGACGATGTCGCTGAGATCGGCATCGCTCACGCGAGCATACCAGTCGAAACCCATAGGCGGCTTGAGATGGCTGCCATCTTTGCGGATACCCTTGGTGATGGCTTGCTTGATTTCGCCGTCGCTCCACGCACCTATGCCCTTTTCGGGATGAGACGTGATGTTGCGGGAGACCGATTCCCCCCATGGGCCGCGAAACGTCTGACCGCCCTTGCCAAGGCCATTTGCGAAATCCAAACGTTCGTTCACTCTGGGCGTGTGGCACTCCATGCAATGGGCGATCGTGACAAGATAGAAGCCGTGCTTGACGGGATCGCGCAAGTCGCCTTCGGTCATCTGCTTGTCGGCGCCGGGAGGGGTTTCGACATGAAAGGTCGCCTTGTAGACCGGCGCCTTTACCTCGTTCGAAACCACGGGCACTGAACGCAGATAGGCGACAACCGCGTCGAGATCGCCTGTGGTGAAGACCTTGTAGAAACCGTAGGGCATGATCGGCGCGAGTTGAGCCCCGGACGGCCGAACGCCCTCGATCAGCGCCTTCTTGATGTCGTCTGCACCCCATTTTCCGATACCGCTGTCCGGGTCGGGCGTAATATTCGCGCCCTTGACGATGAAGGTTGGTTCATCCCAGGTCTGCGGGCCGCCCGAATAGAGCTTCGTGCTGTCGATGAGGCCGCCAGGTCCGCGCGGCGAATGGCAGTTGCCGCACGTCAGCACGCCCTCCACGAGATAGCGCCCGCGCTCCACAGGCGTCTGTGCTCGGCCTGTTGCAGCCAACATTCCCGCGACCGAGACAAGTATAAAAATCGACCTTGCCATGAATTTTGCCATGACTGGCTCCATTGTCTGTTCTTCGGAATGGGAGTGGTCGCGTAAAAAACGCGTCGAAATGCTTGGAAGAATAATGACGAGAGTTGGACGCCCGCGGACGGCATCGGCGCTGCCGAAAGATGGCTTCCGCACGGCCCGCTGGCAGCTCAGCCATTAAGCTACATCACTTTCGCCGTCTCAGGAAGGAGCCATGGCGGCCAGGGTCTCGGCATGAGCGTGGTACTCAAAGGCATTGTCGTCTTCTGAGCCAAAGCGGAAGTAGCTGTTGGGGTGGGGCCTTACCGGTTTTGACCCGAGGCGGATGGAGTCGTGGAGCCTCCTATCCCGGTCGTCATCTACTGAGTTTACGTGCGCGGACAAAGATGAACGCGGGGAGGCGACGAAGTCGTTCGTAACCCTTGGGGTCTATTGCTTTCAGGGCTTCGCTGGGTGTTGGTTCGCTGATCCGCTCGATGACAAAGCCCGCTGCTGTCAGTGGTTCGGTTAGATCGCGCAGTGGCCTTTGATAGTAACGCATCTTTTCGCCGAGCCAGCCCCACTCCTCTTCGATCAAGCCCGACCACAGATAGCCCGAATCAAGGAGGTTCGCTTGATGGACAGGGTGATGAGTTGAGAACACCAGCAATCCACCGGGTCTGAGCAAGCGTGACCATTCTCGAAACGTCATCGTCAGGTCGGCCAGGTAGTGAAGCACGAGCGAGGAAATAACCAGGTCGAACGTTTCGCCGGGCAGCACATCACGTAGATTGCTAACGTTGCCTTGCACCACGCGCGCACGACTACTCAATCGCTCTGCGGCAAGCTTGACCATCTCGAGACTGCAATCGACTGCGACAACCCGCGCCCCATTCCGGACCAACCAATCTGCGTACCAGCCGTGCCCGCAGCCAGCGTCAAGAACATCCTTACCGCGAACATCGGGTAGAAGGCCCAGTGTTGTTGGACGTTCGTAAAGTGCGTTCCACGGCCGTTCGTCGATTCCGGCCGCGTAACGCGAAGCGATTTCGTCGTAGTCTGTCGGGCCGGTCATGAAAGATCGCTCTTTGGTCGCGCTTGTGCGTGCTAGTCAGCTTAGGAGCCACTTCGGATTCTAACATTCCTAGCCTGAGACAAGCCCTATCGTGCGCCCGAGGTCGCTGATGGCGCGGAAAAAGCTGTCGGCTGGCGTGGTCTCCGGATCGATCAGCCGGTGCAGGCGGAAACCGTCATCGAGCGCCAGCACCACGGCGGCGGCCCAGGACGGGTCCTTCACCTTGTTCGTGTCGTGGACTTGCGCGCCCTGAATGATGTCGGCGACCAGCTTGCGCCGCGCGCGCAGGCGCTTGGCAAGCTCGGGCCTGCGCTTTTCGGCGCGCGCCACGTAGAGGATCATCTCCATGTGCAGGAGCGGTGCGCGGCCAAGCGGATCTTGCCGGCTGCGGTCCATGGCCTTCAGCGCCGCGATGAAATCGTCGAGATCGGTATGCTCGGCGAGCAGGTCGAGATTGCGCCGGATCGACCGCTCGACATGGTCCTCGAGCATGGCGATGATCAACTCGTCCTTGCTGGTGAAGTTCGAGTAGAACGCGCCGCGCGTGAAACCGGCGGCAGCCGCGATCGCCTCGATGCTGGCGCCGCCGATGCCCTGGTCCTCGAACACGCGCGCGGCCGCCTCGAACAGCCTGTCGCGGGTATCGTCGCGGGTCGGTCTTGTCCTCACTCTTGACATCGCTGCATTTTAGTTCAGGATACAACTCAATACAATAGTGTATCGAGTTGCAGATTCAGGGATCACGCCGCACGTTTCCCGGGCAATGGCGTGTTCGATGTCAATGCGGCGAACGATTTTGAGGTCACCATGAACGAGCATGCGAAGCCGGCGGCAAGCGATCCGCTGTTCGATCCGCTGGCGCCCGACTTCATCAGGGATCCCTATCCGCATTACCTGCGCCTGCGCACCGTCGATCCGATGCATCTGACGCCGTTCGGCTCATTCGTCGCCAGCCGTCATGCCGAGGTGAGCCTCGTGCTGCGCGACAAGCGCTTCGGCAAGGATTTCGCTGAGCGCTCGAGGCGCCGCTATGGTCCGAACATCATGGAGGAGCCGGTCTTCCGGAATTTGGGTCACACGATGCTCCAGGCCGATCCGCCGGATCACACCCGGTTGCGCGGCCTCGTGGTCAAGGCCTTTACCGCGCGGCGCGTGGAGGACATGCGGCCGCGAATCCAGGAAATCGTCGATCAGACCCTCAATGCGATCATCGATCGCGGTCAGATGGACCTGATCGGGGATTTCGCCTTCCGTCTGCCGGTCACGATCATCTGTGACATGCTTGGCATCCCGGAAGAGCACCGCGAGGCGTTCCACAAGGGCTCGAGCGATGGCGTGCGAATCCTGGATCCTGTCCCCATGACGCCGGACGAGATCAAGCAGGGCAACGCACGCAACCTGATGGCGCAGATGTATTTCCAGCAGCTGTTCGAACTGCGCCGCCGCATTCCGGGAGACGACCTCACGACCCAGCTGGTGCTGGCCGAGGAAGACGGCAACAAGCTCACCAACGAGGAATTGACCGCGAACATCATGTTGCTGTTCGTGGCCGGTCACGAGACCACCGTCAATCTCATCGGCAACGGCTTGTTGGCCCTGCACCGCAATCCGGAGCAGCTCGCCCTGCTCAAGGCGCGGCCGGAACTGATCAGCAACGCGATCGAGGAGTTCTTGCGCTACGATTCCTCGGTGCAGATGACCGGGCGCGTGACGCTGGAGGATATCGATGATCTCGGCGGCAAGCGGATCCCCAAGGGCGAGACCGTGCTGTGCCTCCTGGGCTCGGCCAACCGCGATCCGGCCGTCTACCCTGATAGGCCCGACCGCCTCGACATCGCCCGCGAGAATGTCAGGCCGCTGTCGTTCGGCGGCGGCATCCATTTCTGCCTGGGCGCCCAACTGGCGCGCATCGAGGCCGAGATCGCCATCAACACCCTGCTCAGGCGGCTGCCGGACTTGCGGATCGACGACGTCGAGAACCCCGAATGGCGGCCGACCTTCGTCCTGCGCGGCCTGAAGCGCCTACCGGCGAGCTGGCAGCGTTAACCTCCGTGCGCAACAGTCGCTGTGACATCGCCACACTTGCCCCTATATAAGGGGTTGTTCCGGCGCGGCTTAGGCTTCGATTAGGCTTTAGACGTAGGCTTGGGTTTGGCCCGGGTGCCGGTTTGGCCGAGGGGAGACCCGTGCAGACGACGCTGCTCGGATTAGCGATTGCCTTCATCATTGCGCTGCTGGCCGCTCTGATCGGGCCTTACTTCATCGACTGGAACCAGTTCCGACCCCAGTTCGAGGCGGAGGCGAGCCGAATCATCGGTGTCCCGGTGCGGGTTGCCGGCCAGCTCGATGCACGGCTGTTGCCGGCGCCGACGCTGCGGCTGCGCTCGGTCACCTTCGGCAGCAACAACGACCTCGGCAAATTGCGCGCCGACAAGCTGGACGTCGAATTCAGCCTCTCTTCGCTGATGCGCGGCGAATGGCGCGCCACCGAGCTCACGGTCAATGGCATGGCCGCCGATCTCGGCCTCGATGCCAAGGGTCGGGTCGACCTGCCATCCACGGCGAGCGGCAGCTTCAACCTCGCCTCGCTCGCGATCGAGCGGCTGAACCTCACCGGTCGCATCGCGCTTCATGATGCCGCCAGTCGCTCGACGCTGGAGCTCAGCGACATCGCATTTGCCGGCGACGTCCGCTCGCTTGCGGGCTCGGTGCGAGGCGACGGCAACGTCACCGTCTCCGGCACGCGCTATCCGTTCCGCGTTTCCTCCGGCCCGAGCCCCGACGGCACCGCCACCCGTCTCCACGTCAATATCGATCCCGGCGAGCGCGCGATCCTGGCCGATCTCGAAGGCGTGCTCGCCTTTGACGGCCGGCTGCCGAAATTCGACGGCGCGCTCACGCTCGCCGTGCCGTCAGCCAAGGACACCTCAAGGGACAAGCCGGCAGCCTCCGGGCCGACGCCGTGGAAGCTCACGACGAAGCTCAAGGCCGATCCGTCGCTCGTGAAGTTCGACCAGATCGAGGCGAGTTTTGGTCCCGAAGACACCGCGCTCAAGCTCGCCGGCGTCGGCGACCTCAAGTTCGGCGCTGCGCCCCTGCTGCGCGCGAATTTGTCGGCGCGGCAGCTCGATGCCGACAAGCTTGCGGCCAAGGACAATACCGAGCCGCTGCGCATCCTGCCGGCGCTGCGCGCAGGGCTCGCCGCCATTCCGCAGGCGCCGATCCCGGCGCAGATCTCGTTCAGCTCCGAGCAGATCATGCTCGGCGGCCGGCCGCTGCAGAACATCGCCGCCGAGCTGCAGACCGACGGCAGGTCCTGGACCTTCCAGCGGCTCGATCTGCGCGCGCCGGGCATGACGCAGGTCGCGCTCAACGGCGCCAGCCCCGGCGTTGACAGCTTCAGCGGCCGGCTCAGCATCGAATCCTCCGACCCCGATACGCTGGTGGCCTGGCTCCAGGGCCGCAGCGAGATCAATCGCCGCAGCACCAAGCCGTTGCGCCTGAGCGGTGACGTGACCGTCGCCGCCAATCATCTCGCGATTGACAAGCTGAAGGCCGAAATCGAGGGCGGCGCTGTCGAGGGCCGCATCGCCTTCGTGCAGACCGCCGCGAACAAGGGCTCGCGGTTCGACGCCGAGCTGAAGGCCGACCGGCTCGACCTCGATGCAGCCGCAAGCTTCGTGCGCGGCCTCGCCGGGCCGCAAGGTGAATGGCCGGACGAGGCAAGGCTGTCGCTCGACGTCGGTCGCGCGATCTCGGCCGGGCAGGAGCTGCGGCCGTTTGCCGCCAAATTCGGTTACAGCCCGGCCGCGCTGTCGCTCGAGCAGTTGCAGTTCGGCCAGGCGAGCGACGTGACGACGGAGGCGAGCGGCAGCTTTGATCGCGCGCATGCGACCGGCAGGCTGTCGCTGAAATCGTCGGCCTATTCGCTGGTGCAGCTCACCGCGCTGATCAACCCGATCGCGCCGGCGATTGGCGCGCGCTTCGAGCGCCTCGAGGCGCTGCCCGGTCCGACGCGCCTCAAGCTCGATCTGAGCCTGGACAAGAACGCCGAGCACGCCGATCGCACCAATGCGCGCGCCGCGCTCGATCTCGATGCGCCGCAGTTGAAGGGAACCGCGACGCTGTCGGCGCAGACATCGGCGGCGGCGATCAATGGCCTCGATCTCGACAAGCTGCGCAACAGCGACTTCACGCTGGAGTCGAAACTCTCTGCGCCGCAGGCGAGCACGCTGCTGATGCTGTTCGGCCTCGACCGCGCGGTCGCGGCAGGCGAGGGGGCTTCGCAGGTCGAAGCCAGGGTCAGCGGCGTCTGGGGCCGGCCGCTTCAGCTCAACGCGAAAATCGCCGGCGGCGGACTGGACGCGGACGCGCAGGGCAGCGTCGAAATGTCGACGCCGGATCCGAAGGCCAGCGTGAATTTACGCGTGCGCAACGCCAATGTCGCGCCGCTGTTTGGGATCGGTGCGGGCGAGAAGTCAGCGCAAAACGTCAACCTGTCCTCGCGCCTGACCTTGTCCGGCAACAGGCTGACTTTTGACGATCTCGACAGCACCGCCTCGGGCTCGCACCTGCGTGGCCGTGTTGCGATGACGCTGGACTCGGAGAAGAGCATCGACGGCGAAGTCGGGCTCGATACGCTCGATCTCGTGCCGACGCTGGCGGTGGCCATCGGCGCGGCCGGGCGCGATGCAGACCAGCCGCTCGCGGCAGGGCTTCTCAACGGCTGGCGCGGCCGCATCGTCTTCCAGGCCCTGCGTGGCGGATTGCCCGGTGGCATCGAGATGCGGCCCTTCAGCGGCACGATCCGCAATGACGGTCAGTCGCTGGCACTGGATTCCCTGAAGGGCGGCATCGGCGGCGGCGAGATGACCGCAAGCATCGATGCACGCGATAGTCCGGGCGGCCTGTCGCTGAACGCGCGCATCCAGCTTGCCAATGTCGATGCGACAGTACTGCGTTATCGCAATCTCGCCGTCCCCAAGGGCCGTGCCTCGGTGCAGATGGCGCTGTCGGCCCAGGGCCGCAGCATTGCGGCGCTGACCGGTGCGCTCGCCGGCAACGGCACCGTGACGCTCGACTCGGCCGAGCTGACCGGGCTCGATCCGCTCGCCTTCGAGCTCGCGATCCGGGCCAGCGATAACGGCCAGGTCGCTGATGACGCAAGGCTCAGGCACCTCGTCGAGGCGGCGCTGTCAGCAGGCCCCCTGAGGATCGGCTCGGCGCAGATCCCGTTCACGATCCGCGACGGCCGCCTGCGCGTCGGCGCGACCACGCTGGAGGCTAAAAACGCCCGCGCCATCGTCTCCGGCGGCTATGACATTCCCGCCGACCAGGCCGACATCCGTGCCAGCCTGACGCCGATCATGACCGGCCTGTCTGGCGCGCCTCCGGAAATCCAGCTGTTCGCGGCGGGGCCGCCGGACAAGCTCAACCGCACCGTCGATCTCACGCCGCTGTCATCGTGGCTGGCGGTGCGGACGATCGACCGCGAGACGCGGCGTCTCGATGCCATCGAGCGCGGCGAGCCGCCGCCGGCGACCGCGGCACTGCCGCGACTCGTGTCACCTGACGCTGCGCCAGAGCTGCCGCCGCCGGCCGACGTGCCGGTGCCCGGCCGCGATCCTCGCCGCACCCAGCCCAAGGCTAAGGTCGAGCCAAAGGCCGCACCGGCACCGCGGCCGCCGCTGGCTGCACCGGTTGTACCGAGCCCTTCGGTCTCAAGCCCGCCGATCGCGAGCCAGCAGGTGGCGCCGCTTCCGCCGCCGATCGAGGTCAGGCCGGCGCCCGGTCCTCCGCCGCCAAGGCCCAAGCCGAAGCCGCCGCTGATCCTGGTGCCGCAGTCCAATCCGTAAGACCCGCATGCCGGTGCAGGCGCGAGGCCCTGCATGGTCGTAAAGCTATTCGCGCAAATTTGAGGGAATTTTGCTCGGAAAAACTGATTTCCCGATTTTACCGAATTCTCGCGTTTGACGGCTAGGGTGGTTCCCAGAGGAATTCGGCGTCCTGCCAAGTGGACAGGACGGCCCGCCAAGAACTGGGGACATTCGCCATGAACGAAGCGAAATCGCTTCTGCAGGATCTGGATGACGCGATCGCGCGCGGCACCGACGAAAGCCGTGCACGTGCGTTGTGGCATGCGACCGACCTGTTGATCACCGGCCGCTACAGCGCCGACGAGATCAGCATGTTCGGCGAGGTGATCGGCAAGCTCGCGGACGAGATCGAGGTGGCGGCGCGGGCGCAGCTCTCCGATCTGATGGTCGCCTGCGACCACGCCCCGCTCAACGTGCTGCATCAGCTCGCCTTCGACGACGAGATCGCGGTCGCCGGCCCCGTTCTGCGCGAGTCCGACCGGCTCGACGAGAAGACGCTGATCGAGAACGCCCTGAGCAAGGGGCAGGATCACCTTCTGGCGATCTCGCAGCGCAAGTCGATCGGCGAGGCCGTGACCGACGTCCTGGTCAAGCGCGGCAATCAGGAGGTCGTCACCTCGGTCGCCAGGAACGAGGGTGCGCGCTTCTCCGGCTCCAGCCTGCTGCACATGGTGAGGCGCGCCGACGGCGATTCGATCCTCGCCGAGCAACTCGGCCTGCGCAAGGATGTGCCGCGGCACATCTTCCAGCAGCTCATTGCGAAAGCGTCGGAGGACGTCCGCCGCCGGCTCGCGAGCGAGCGGCCGGAGATGATGTCGCAGATCCAGAGCTCGGTGACCGACGTCACCGGCGACCTGCAATCGAAATTCGGGCCGTCCTCGCGGACCTATTTCGTCGCCAAGCGCCTGGTGACGACGCAGCACCGCCAGGGCAACCTCAACCAGGATTCGATCTCGAACTATGCGCGCCAGCACCGTTTCGACGAGGTGCAGATTGGCCTGTCGCTGCTCTCGGCGCTGCCGGTCGACGTGATCGAGCGCGCGCTGATGGACCGCAATCGCGAGATGCTCCTGGTGCTGTGCAAGGCGCTGAATTTCTCGTGGGACACGACGATGTCGCTCCTGTTCCTCGGCGCCAAGGATCATCTGATCACCGCGCGCGACCTCAAGGACAACGAGCGCGATTTCGGCCGGCTCAAGATCGAGACGTCACGCAGCATCCTGAAGTTCTACCAGTCGCGCAAGAACAGCACCGCCGCCGATCCGGCCGCAGGCCGCAGCGCCGAACTCCAGATGCATTGAGCGTCATCGGGAAATCGAGAGGGGAATATTTGCCATGTTGCCTCAATTCGGCACCGCAGCCCGCAAGAATCTTAACAAGAATCTCAACAAGAACCTCAACAAGCCACTCAACGCCGACGCCGGCGGGGCGAAACCGGACAAGGCATCGGTCGACGCGGCCTGGCTCGTGCTCGAGGCCGCCAACGATCTCGGCGACCACGCCGCCGTGGAGGCCTGCCGCCGGGTGATCGACGCTGATCTCAACGGCACCGCCGCAGGCCGCTCCGACCTCGACCTCGTGCTGGACTATTTCCGCTAAAGCATGATCCGGAAAAGCGTGAAGCGGTTTTCCCTCGCGACAAACGCTGAACGCGTTTGCGCGGAGATCATGCACAAACAATAACCTAAAGCGCGATGACGATTCATCCTAATCTCATCGCGCTTTAGATCGAGCGATCAGTCCCGTAGCCCGGATGGAGCGAAGCGCAATCCGGAACGGTCTTATCCGCCGGCACCAGATCCCGGATTTCGCTGCGCTCCATCCGGGCTACGCGCCCTTCTCGATAATGACAGGCTGTAGGTGGGGTAGAGCGAAGCGAAACTAATCGCTTCGCTCTAGCTCATCGTGCTCCCGAGGAAAGAATGAAGCGGCGGTCGAGCTTTTGGACCGGACGGGCGTTCATGGGGTAGAGCTTGGCGAAACGCGCGATATCGTCTTCGGCAGCTTCTATCCGGCGCGCGAAAACGATCCAGTCGACCGTTTCGCTGCATGGCGGGGTCGTTAGTGACCCCTCGTAGTGAAAATAGGCCCGCTCAGCCGGCAGCAAGCCGTTGGGATCGATCGCGTGATCCGCAGGAACGGGCGGACCTTCCTCTTCCGGCATCGTCGAGACGATCCTGTTGAACACCGCGTTGCGCCTGCCTGGAGCGATGAAGACTCCGACCACCGCCAGTCCGCCGCCCTCTGCGGCATGAACGAAATGCGCCTCCATCGCGAAGGGCTTGCCTTCGAGATGGTGTTCGCTTGGGTGATGGAAGTGAAACTGCGTCAGCTTGTAGCTGCGCCCACCCATGTTGAGCCTGTCGCCGTCCGCGAAGCTGAGCTGAATGGTGTGCCCGTTGTTCACGATCGTGTCGGGGCGCTTGCTCCAGCGCAGGACGAGTGAGGACTGCCGGGCCGTGATGGCGCCGGTGATGTCAACGGGTGACTGTTGGTGCCCGATCCCGCAAGCCTGGTCGGCCGCATCGAGGCTGCCCCACTCGTCAGGTCCGGTTGCGCCCTCATAGCTCCAATGCGGGTGGTTCTCGGCTGCGAAACCGGCCGGCGCGCATAGTGGACAAGCGGCGAGTCCAGCGAAAGCCTTCAAGAGCTGACGACGATCCATGCGTGTGTCCCTCCAGGTGGAGCGGTCCCGGTCTTCCGTGCGTCGGCCGCTCGGCGCCGTTCAGCCATTCTGCCGCACCACGTCGTGGGCATCGCCGACTGATCCCGGAAGGGCTGCGGCGGCGTTGATCTTGATCAATGGTTTGGGCCGAGAACCACATGCAATAGCCTGTTTCCGTCCGCGGACAGTTGGACCATGGCGATTTCCGGCCTCGTTTCGGTGCCTCACAGGTATCGCGCTCTGGGCGGTGATGGTGCCCGCGGTCTATCTTCCTGGGAGAGCACTGCCATGCGCGATTCCGCTGACCGGCCGAGCGTGATGCACGCCCATCTGCGAACCCCGAGAGCCGCCGCCATCGCTGGGGTCGTGTTCTCGATCCTGCTATTCGCGGTATTCGTGCTGATGCGGCATTCGGTGCCGCGAGATCCTCTGGAAACGGGCGCATGGCTGCACACCGGAGCGACCAACGTCGTGATCGCGTTAAATCTGGTGCCTTTTGCAGGAATAGCCTTTCTCTGGTTCGTCGGTGCGCTCCGCGACAGGCTTGGTCGGCGCGAGGACCAGTTCTTCGCAACCGTGTTCCTTGGCAGCGGTTTTCTGCTCCTGGCGATGTTGTTTGCGGCCGCGGCTGTCGTCGGCGCGATCATCCTGGCATTTCACGCCTCGCCGGAAGTTCCGGTCGATTCGGTGACGTTCCATTTTGGACGCGCGCTGGCCTACGGAATGATCAACATCTACGTGGTGAAGACAGCATCCGTTTTCATGATCACGACGTCGACGATCGGCATCTACACCGGCCTCACGCCGCGCTGGCTGGCGCTTGGCGGATACGCGATCGCAGCGGTCCTTCTGGTCGGCAGCTACTATTTCGACTGGAGCATCGTGGTGTTCCCGGTTTGGGTTCTCCTGATCAGCGTCAGCATTCTCGCCGACAAGAATGCCGCGACGAGCGGACAGGTCCTATGATGCCGTAGCCCGGATGGAGCGAAGCGCAATCCGGGGTCTGGCGGCAGCGGACCCGACCATCCCGGATTTCGCTTCGCTCCATCCGGGCTACGCGTGCTGGCCCCGAAGACTGCCCATTCAAGCGCGCGCGATGAGATGCGCGCGCGAGGGCGAGGGCTCGAATTGGTCGGCGAAGTATTGCGTCTCGTGCGCCACCAATCCTTCGCGGAATTCCATGATGCTCACTGCGTAGGACGGGATGTCATCATAGCTGAGCGTGAATTCAGTCACCCAGAGATCGCCGCTTCCAACGATGCGCCGGATCGCAAAGCGCTTCTTGTTCGGCTGCAAGAACCGGCTTTCCTGGATGTTGTGCCGGCCACGGATCCGTTCGCCCGATTGCGGATAGTCAAGCACGGCATCCTCGCGGTAGATGCCATGCTCGACGTCGAAATCTCCCGCGTCCGACGCATTCCAGTGACGCTCCAACGCAAGCCGCATGGTTCGGTCATCCATATGAACCTCCTGCATGGTGGCCGAGCAAAGCTCGGAAAAAATGCGCCCGGCTAGCGGGCGTGCTGAACGCGCGGCTTCAAGTCTATCAAGCCCCGATCCACAAGCGTGCGGTGGAAACGGCATTTCCGTTCGGAGGCCGATGCAAAGTAGGATGTTCCGCAATCGTCAAGCAAGCTCGCACGCGTGGCGAATATCGGGTCAAGCGGGAGGCCCGCACGTCGCAAGGCGACAGTTCCAAGAAAAGCGATATCGAGGTCCGCGCCTCGTCCGGGCTCAAAGTGAGGGATATTCAAAGCCTCGATCGCATAGAATGTACGGAACGGACGCCGGGTGTCTTCCGGGCCTTCGAGGTGCCGATCGATCCTTCTCGTTAGCACGGGTTGATGGTCCCCATAGTGCATCACAAGAACGGGGCGCCCCGCAAAAGTGTTCCCCAGCTTCGCTCTGAGCTTTTGCCAGGTCGAGGCGGTCTCGACCAGGCGCGCGTAATATTCGGCATATCCGGCATCGGGAAGGCTCGCCAAGGCAAAGGCGCGCTCCCTCTCGAACTGCCCGGGCGGCACCAGTTGCCGATCATGCGGGCCGTGATTGAAGTTGGTCAGCACATAAAGAAATTGAGGGGACGGGTCGGCGGCAATCCTCTCGGCATGAGCATCCATCACCGCTTCCAGGAACATGGCGTCCGAATTCGTCGCTTCGAAACGTCTGATGTCGAAGGACGGCGGAAAATCGTCAATGAAGATGCGTTCGTCGATGCCGATCGAGCTATAAAACTCATCATAGTCGAGAAAGTCACGACGGCAGCTCGATGTGAGGGTCGTCTTGTAGCCGAGCGAGGCCAACGAGCGCGGCAGGCTGCTGTGGAATCGGCCTGCGCCTTTCCTGAAGAGGTAGTAGGCGCTTGAACCGAAGCTGGCGCTTGAAAGACCGGTCAGCAGGCTGAATTCCGACTGCCACGAGCCGCCACCGTAGATGTCCACGTTGAGGCGCCCGAATTCTCCCTCTGCCGGAGACAGGAGCGCTTCGACGACCGGCTCGATCGGCAGACCAAAAATGCGCGGGTCGAAGATCGATTCGTGCTGGATGACGATAATGTCCGGACGCTCGCTGGAGCGCGCAGGCATTGCCTCCCTCAGCGGCAACGGTTCGTTTGCGATATCGCTCAGAGCCAACCCATTGAACTGCCGCCAGGACGCGGGGTCGATGAGCGAGGCCATGAAGGTGGAATAAAAGCATCGTCCTTGCGTCAAGGTCAGGCGCAAGGACGTGGCGCCCTTGATGGCGGAAGCCTTCGCGAAACCGATGAGTGCAAGGCAGAACAAGGGAATTCGAAAGACCACGGAAATCGGAGATCCGGCGGCATAGACCAGAACCGCGATCGAAGCGAAAGCGAGCAGGATGCCGGCGACCAGAACACCCAGCATCATGCGTGGGTATTGCAACACGAAGAATGGGACCGTGCCTGCAAATGCAAGCGGCACATCGGAAACGATCAGCTTGAGTGCGCTGTGCTTGAATTTCACGATCGATACGCCGGCGATTGCGAAGGCCAGCATGCCGGACAGCAGGATCGCTCTCTCGAAATCGGCAACAAAGATCAGCAGCAGAGCTGCGTTGAGGAAGAGCGCCGCGATCGCAAACAGCAGGTGTTCAACGCTGCGTTCTGTCAGCGCAACGGCGCAGATAGTCGTCACAAGTGCCAGGGTCAAAGCCATGGCAACAGGATGCCCTGAGCAATCAGTTTCTTCAATTCGGCTCTCGGGCTATGAGCGCCGGCCTTTTGTCGAGTATCCCCAGCCAAAGGCTAGTTCGTGCAGCGCAGCAAACGCCGCAGCCCTGCGGACAAGCCGCGCTCTGTCCGCGCCAGTGTCTACACCGGGCCGTGCGAACCGGGTGGAACCATGTAGAGCGTCATCGCGAAGATCGTGTAGATGAAAAGCAGGAGAGCGCCGATGAACCACGCCGATCGGCCGCTATTGGTGATGAAACTCGTCACCACGGTGGAAATCATGACCATGGTCACTGCCCCGGGCCAGAATTGAAGGTCCATCGGCTGCGGCCCGACGACATAGCTGAGCAGCACGAGAACGGGGGCGACGAACAAGGCGATCTGGGCCGCGCTTCCGAGCGCGATGCTCACGCTCATATCGAGCCGGTTGCGGCGTGCCGCGCCAAATGCCACGGCCATCTCGGCCGCGGCGCCGACCAGGGCAACCACGATGAAGCCGACGAACGCCGGGCTCATGCCGAGCGTTTCGGCCGCCTTCTGCACGGACTCGACGAAGATCTCGCTGACCAGCGCGACCAGCACGGTCACGATTCCCAGCGTCGGAATTGCCACCGCGATCGGCAGCATCGGTCCGGCCGCTTCGCCATGCTCGCTGCCGGCGAACAGCTCCTTATGCGTCTTCAGCGAGAACAGCATGCTGAGGCCGTAGGCCGCGATCAGCAGGATCGCGAGGGAAACACTCAAGCGATGCACCGCCGTCTCGCTTCCGGGGAAATTGAGGTCGGCCACGGCGGAGGGCGACAACAGGGCGATCGTGGCCATCAGCAGCAGCGCGGAATAGAGCCTGCCGCCGGCGCGGTTGTAGTCCTGGATGCGGTGTCGCAGTCCGCCCAGAAACAGGGACGCGCCCAGCATGAACAACGAATTGGTCACGATCGCACCCGCGATCGAGGCCTTGACCAGCATGTACTCACCGGCATGCAGCGCCGTTACCGCGATGATCAGCTCCGTCAGATTGCCGAGCGTGGCATTCAACAGGCCGCCGACCGCATCACCGGTCTTCTCGGCCACGGCCTCCGTGGCGTGGCTGAGTAGGCTCGCGAGCGGAACGATGGCAATCACAGCCAGCACGAATAGAAGCGTATGCGCGTCCGGCGCGATGCGCTCGAGCGCGATCACCACGGGCACGAAGATGAGCAGCCATAAGAGCGGGCTGTGCCGGATTTCCTTGAGCAGTGCGTCCATGGTCGATCCTTCACGATCGGATCTCGACGCTGAGGCCGGGAACCGGCTCAGCATTGATCTAGCTCAACGGTACGCGCGACAGCGAAATGCGTGAAGATTTGAACTCGGAGGTCATGCGTACGGCGTCGCTCGGCGAGTTGCAGCGAACGCGTGCCAGACCAATATGCAGGGAAAGGAAACGAAGAGGCTCGTCGCCGTCAGGCGACGAGCCTCGCGCGGGCTTCAATAGCAGGGCGGATAGGGATAGTAGCCACAAGCCCGGCGGTAGCCATAGGCACCATAGGCCGCGGCTCCCGCCGCCGCCGCACCGTAATAGGCGCGCCGATGCACTCTGCGGTTGACGCCTGCAACGCTCATGGGTGTCAGTGGCCGCCCGACGCGCGCCTCGGCGCGATCAACGGACACCGACAGGGCCTCCGTCGGCGAATAGCTGAACGACAAAGGGGCTGCGGTTAGGAGTGCGGCACTCACGATCAGTCCAAGAAGCTTGGCATGTCTAGTCATTTGCTCTCTCCTTGCAGGACATGAGAAGAGGTGACATGCGATGGGGGCCCGCCATTGATCGAAATCAATGCGGAACCAGCTGCGGTCAGGCCCAGCCTCGGTCTGGTCGTGGTCGTCACTGCCGGCGTCTATGACTTCGCGGGTGGAGGTCATCAGGACCTTGCCGGCAATATCGTGCGTGAGACGTCGCTGCGCGCGGCGGAGAATTAGGGTTGATTTCGTCGCGGCGCGACGCTCTGAGCAGTGGAGAGCTTTACATGATTCGATTCGCGTTCGCGGGACTTGCGATGCTGGTGCTCGCGGGCTCAGTCGCTGCGGAGGAGGACAACGGCCCTGCGCTGGTTGATCTCTTTGCCAGGACCTCTACGGCCGGCGTTGCCGAGCGAAATAGAACGCATCGCGTCAGGACTGGGCTTCGTCAACGGAGACGCTCCGGTCACGGCTCAAATGGAGCGCGGGCCCGGAATCGACGTTCTCTATTCGGCAAGATTGACGAAGCGAGGCCAGACTGTCGGTATGACCGCCTATTTCGCCGGTCCCGCCGATGGTCCGACCGTGACGTGCGCGCTGACGGCCGTCGGCGCGTCAGCCGAAACTCTGCCCGGTCTCATTGAGAAATCATTGAATGTTCACGACCGAACCGACGAAGCGATCGGCGACGACGATCGAGTTCGGGCGAGCTGGCGCGCAGGCGCGGCGGAAGCCGGCGACATGTTCGAAATGTGGGCGCACCGAAATCCGCCGCGGCGCGCCTCGATCCACATCGTGTATCGCAGCCACAAGCGGTGAACGAGCTCGGCGTAGCCTTGTCTTGAGGCAAGTCGTTTCGCTGGCCAGGCTGTCCCCACGCTTTAACCCTGCGCTCCTGGTGCGCTACGGGCCTTCCGGCGAAGGATCCGCCGAATGACTGACCCTAGCTCCAGCGAAGAAATGAGGAGTGATTTCGTCATCGCAGTTCACGCTGCACTGCGAACTATCAATGGACCCCTTGTTCCCGTCTTCTGAGCAGGTAGGAACGCCCTCCCAACGAGGCACGTTGAATGGTGGCCGATGCAAGCCATGGGAGCGAACTATGGCTGACAGCGCTGAGCTTCTACGCGGATGCCGTGTTCTCGTACTTGAGGATGAATACCTTCTGGCCGACGATCTCGAGCGAATGCTCCGAGAGCATGGCGCGGAGGTGGTCGGCCCCATTGCCGCCGTAAGAGAGGCATTTGACGCCGTGATGCGAGACGGCTTTGACATGGCGATAATGAATGTGACCCTGCAAGGTCAGAACGCCTTCGACTTGGCAGACGAACTGACGCGGCAAAGAGTTCCATTCATGTTTGTGACTGGCTTCGCAGCAAAAGCCATTCCCGATCGCTTTCGCAGTGTGAAGCTGCGAGAGAAACCATGTGTCGCCCGAGACATTGCCAACGATGTCGCGCATCTGTGCACGGAACGTGCGGCGCGGCGCGGCCTCTGAACTTGGACTATGCCGGTGCCGCCCCACAGTTCATGTTAGCTAATCCCGGTAGCGGCAGAACTCGTCCCCGGGCCCTAGTTCAAGCGTGGTCCAGTTCTCGAAGGATTTGATCGCGGTGCGCAACGAATTGCGTTTGCGTGCAGACGAATGTTTCCAGGAGTGCGCGGGCCAAAGTTGTGTCATGCCCATGATGTTCGAGGTCTTCGATACGCTGTTCTTGATCGGAAACGTTCCGCTTGCCACACAGCAGGTGGTGCTCAGCCTGTTCAAGATGTTGAAGTTGCCGGGCCCGATCCATCTTGCTCTCCTCGCAGTAGGCGGGAGCGCAATGGTCTCTCAGCCACCGACGCCTATGGGCAGAGCCTCAGCCGGTGATGAACGATGGTAGCTCCGGTTACGGACCGGTCACAAGGGCGGAAAATCGGAAAGCGATAACGTGGCGACGTCAGATCGAACGTGAACCGTTTCAAGTTCAACTTGATACCTGTTTCCCAGACCGAGCGTCTCCAGTTCCAACAGTCGCAAGATTGGCCTTCGTTCCAGTATTCACCTATTGACGCGAAACATTTTCTCGCTCCGTAACTTAGGTTAATCGTGGGGCCGACCAAAGAAGTCGCGTCATGGAACCGATCAGCCGAATATCGGACCGCATCGACCATAAGACTGCCCGGTCGATCTGCGACGAGGTGGGTGACAGGTTGCAACAGAACTTATCTCGCCAAACTTCGCCCCTGCCGTCCTATCTCGAACGTCTCATCGATGAGTTGCGCAAACAGGAGCGTCGTCAAAATGATGGCGTCGAAAGCTGGCGCGCCCTGCGCGCCCGCTGACTGGCGCGGCCGTGTGAGGGTGACGTCAGCGCGGAACGGAGCTGCCGCATTTCGAGGCAACTGCCTAGTTCATCTTCCTGCGAAACTTCTCCGCGATCTGACGTTGCAACTCGGCGTATTCTTCCGCGACCTTGCGCGCGTCTTCTGTACGATCTGGACGCTCTCGCTCCCGTGGCGGCTTCTTGTCGTCATCCTGATCCATCGGCACTCCTCCACGCCGCGCAACGGCAGAGGACCGAAATCGTTCCTATTGGCGCGATAAGGACACTTTTGCCATCGCTGGCTCTTCACGTTGCCGCCGATAATCGCCCTTGCCGGTAGTGCTGTGTTGGCTCAGGCCGCAAACACAAGAACCATGACCGAGCCCCAGGTTGTGAGCAGGATGTTCGCGATGGGGTAGGCCGGTGTATAGCCAAGCACGGGAACCGGGCTTCCCGATCGCTCCTGGAGAGCGGCCATTGCCGCCGTGACCGTTTGCGCCCCGGTCAAACCGCCGAGCAGAAGGATTGGGTTCATGCGCAAGACGAAATGACCGAAGCAGAATCCGACGATCTGCGGCAGCAGGGTCACTACCATGCCGCCGAGCAGCAGGCCGATGCCCGATTCCCGCAAGGCGGAGAGGAAGATCGGTCCGGCATGGATCCCGGTGAGCCCGACAAACGCGGCTAGTCCGAGTGACGTCATCAGGCTGATGGCGCCGTCCGGAATCCGACCGAAGCGCGGATTGAGCGTGCGGAGGTAGCCGACCAGAAGCCCGGCAAGCAGCGTGCCGACGCTCGTGCTCAGCGCGATCTTGATACTGCCGACAGGAAAACTCACGAGAACACCAAAGATGCCGCCGAAGAAGATGGCGAGCCCCAGCACCACGAAATCGATGCTGGTACTGGGGGCAACGATGACACCGATATTCTTCGCCGCGTTCTCCACGACCGGTTCGGGGCCGACGATGCGCAGCAGGTCGCCACGCTGCAGGACGACGCCGGGAGCAATCGGAAGCTCTTGGCCGCCCCGGCTCAACGAGCGCAGATAGAGGCCGCGTGTCCAGTCCTGCTGTGAGGCCTCCTGCAGGTTCATGCCGGCAAGCTTGGCATCGATCAGGAAAACGTCAGCGGAGATCAGGGGAATGTCGAGCAGCCCTCTGTCCTCGACCTCCTCGGCGCGGGCGCCGATCAGTTCCACGATGATCTGGCGCGGCGCCGATATCGTGATGACGTCGCCTGGCACGAGGATGGTGCCGGGCTCCGCCTGGAGGATGCGTTCTTCTCGGCGAATCCGATGGATGAACAGGCGGTACTCGGGCAGGCGGGCTTCGGCGGCCGCGACTGTCGATCCGGCGAGGGGAGAGTGCTCGTCCAGCCGATAGGCACGCAGCTCGAATTTTCGCCACGCGGACGCCAGACCCGGCTTCGTGCGGGTCATTCCCAGCGACTGCTCGAGCTTGAGCGCTTCTTTCCGCAGGTCGATCTTCAGGAGTGCCGGCGCGACCACCGTGCAGAACGTGATCACGCCCGCATAGCCGAAGATGTAGCAGACCGCATCGGCGACCGCGATGTGCGAGACATACAGGGCACGCTGCGCTTCGGGCGCCGAGAGGCCGTTGACCGCGTCGGTCGCCGTTCCCATCGCCGCACTTTGACTGAGCGCCCCCGACATCAGTCCTGCTGCAAAGCCGGGATCGAGCCCGAGTATTCGTCCCACGACAATTGCGGCTGCAAGGCCGGTGAGGCACACCACGACGGCGAGCAGCATCGGCTTCAGCCCGTCGCGCTTCATCGCCTGCACGAATTGCGGACCGACGGAATAGCCGACTCCGAACAGAAACAGCAGAAACAGGAAGGATTTGGTCATGCTGGAAACGGGCACATGCGCGAAGTCGCCGACCACCAGGCCGGCGAACAGCGAGCCCGTGACCGGGCCGAGACTGAAGGCTCCGATCTTGAAGCTTCCGATCCAGTAGCCCGCGGCGATCACGAGGAACAGCGCGAGCTCCGGATAACGGACGAGAAACTGCTCCAGCCAGGTCAGCATCTCGGGCAGCCGGTTTCTATGCCATCAACATGACGAGCACCATGCCCCAGATCGTCAGCAGCGTGTTTCCAACCGCGTAGGTGACGGTATAGCCAAGCCCCGGAATCTGGCTCCTGGCGCGATCGTTGATCATGCCGAGCGAGGCAGTGGTGGTGCGTGCGCCGGAACAGCATCCGAGCACGATGGCGTCATGGAATTTGAACAGGTATTTGCCGACGTACATTGCAAGGATCAGCGGCACGGTCGTTACCGCGACGCCCCAGAGGAAGAGGCCGATGCCAAGCGCCTTCAGGCCGGCAACGAAGCCCGGTCCCGACGAGATTCCGACCACGGCAATGAAAACATTCAGGCCGACGGAGTTCATGAACCAGACGGTAGGTGAGGGAATGCGGCCAAAGGTCGGCCGCACGGAACGCAGCCAGCCGAAGAACAGTCCTGAGATCAGCGCACCGCCGGAGGTGGACAGCGTGAGCGGCACGCTGCCAATCTTGTAGACGATCGCGCCGACCAGCGCGCCGATGGCAATGGCGGCACCGATGAAGGCAACATCGGCAACATCGGTTGCCCGATCCGGCCGGCCAAGCATCTTTGTTGCGGCCGCGACGTCGGGCGTGCGTCCAACGATGGTGACGATGTCGCCCCGGTTCAACTTGGTGTTGGGAAGAATGGGGATCTCGACCGCGATCGCGCCCCTCGTGATCTTGCGCAGGAATACGCCGCGCGATGCCGGGCTCTTCGCCAGCTCCTCCAGGGTCTTGCCGTCGACGTCCTTGCTGGTCACGTAGACATCGACACCTTCGATCGGCATGGCGAGCAGCTCGCGATCGTCGACTTCCTCCGCCTGTTCGCCGATCAGCTGGACGAGCACGTCGCGCCGGCCTGCCACGGCCACGACATCGCCCGCGTGAATCACGGCATCGGCGATGGCATCGATGATCTTCCCGTCCTGTCGCAGCCGCAGAATGAACACCCGCTGATCGGGGACAAGCGCCTCGGCCTCCTGCACCGTCTTGCCGACCGCCGGGCCGCGTTCACGAACGCGGAATGCACGGACCTCGAACTGGTGCCACGCGGTGCCGGGACCGCCCAACTGCTTCTTGCCGCCGTGCTCCTCTTCATATTTCTTGCACGCCGCTTCGAGATCGATGCCGAGCAGGGCCGGGCCAAGCAGGGCGAGGACGATCGCGGATCCGACGGTGCCGAAGATATAGGTGACCGCGTAGGCGACGGGCATGCCGTCGAGGATTTTCTTGGTTTCTTCCGGCGACAGCCCGAGCCGGTTGATGGCATCGGTCGCCAGCCCCATGGACGCCGAGATCGTCTGCGAACCGGCGTAAAGTCCGGCGGCCGAACCGACATCGTAACCGGCAATCTTCGCCCCGACATACGCGGCGAGAAGGCAGAACACGCACACGACGGCGGCGAAAATCGCCTGGGGAACACCATCCTGAGCTATGCCGCGCACGAATTGCGGCCCGACGCCGTAGCCAATGGCAAACAGGAACATCAGGAAGAAGAACGGCTTGAGCGGGCCCGAAATCGTGATCCCGATCTGGCCGATGATAACAGCAGCGATCAGCGTCGCAGTGACGGCCCCCAGTCCCAGGCCCTTGTAAGTGAAGGAGCCGAAATAGTAGCCCAGGGCCAAGGATAGGAAGATCGCGATTTCCGGATAGGTCTTGAGCGTCTGAAAGAACCAGTCGACCATGATTGCACCCCTTCATGCCATCGGCACGCGCCCGCTTCGCTCCGGCGCCACGTCCCGGATTGAAGACCCAGCGACGAGAGCTGAAGCCGTATCGGTCAACATGAAGAGACGGTTCGAAAGGGGAATATTGATTTATATCAATCGCAGCTATTGAGCCTTGCGGCATTTGCGACCCACCGACGAAACGGCCTCGCCGCATTGCAGGATGACGGCGCTTCGGAGCGTTATCGCCGCCTGGGCCTTGAGGTAGATCAAGGGACACCGCCGGCTGCTGATCATCCTGAGTGCGATCGCGCGGGCGAACTTGCACAGCTCGGGGAGTGTCACATGGCCGATATCTTGACCTTGAAGAAATTCGAGGCGCTGAGTCCGTTCGAGATCAAGGACGAGCTGATCAGTCTCGCCAAGGCAACGTCGAAACGGACGCAATCGGCGTTCCTGAACGCCGGCCGCGGCAATCCGAACTGGGTGGCGACCACGCCGCGCGAAGGTTTCTTCCTGCTGGGACAGTTCGCGATCACCGAAAGCAAGCGGGTGATGGAGCACCCGGCGGGGATTGGCGGCATGCCCCAGGCAAAGGGTATTGCTGCGCGGTTCGAAGCTTGGCTCGCCAAGCATTCCGACATGCCGGGCGCGAGCTTCCTTTCGGAGATGCTACCGTTTGCAGTCAAGAAATTCGGCTTCGACCCGGACGCCTTCGTCCACGAGCTCGTCGATTCCATCATCGGCGACAACTATCCGGTGCCGGACCGCATGCTGGTGCACAACGAAAAGATCGTGCACGAATATCTGATGTGGGCCGTTTGCGGTGAGCCGCGGCCGGCAGGCAAGTTCGACATCTATGCGGTCGAGGGCGGTACGGCGGCGATGTGCTACCTCTTCAAGTCGCTGAAGGCCAACCGCCTGTTGCTTCCCGGCGACACCATCGCGCTGGGAACGCCGATCTTCACGCCCTACATCGAGATGACGCATCTGGAGGATTACGACCTCAAGGTCGTCCAGATCAGGGCGCCGCAGGAAAACAAATTCCAGTTCACCGACGAGGAAATCAAGAAGCTGGAGGATCCGAAGATCAAGGCCTTCTTCATCGTCAATCCGGCCAATCCCTCCGGGATGGGCGTGAGCCCGGAGACGATCGCCAAGCTTGGCAACCTGGTCAAGACCAAGCGCCCCGACCTCATGCTGCTCACTGACGACGTCTACGGTACTTTCGTTCACGGTTTCCGCTCGCTGCTGGGCGAACTCCCGCACAACACCATTGGCGTCTACTCCTATTCCAAATATTTCGGCTGCACAGGATGGCGGCTTGGCGCGATCGCCATTCATGAAGACAACATCTTCGACAAGATGATCGCGAAGCTGCCCGACGACGCTGTGAAGGCGCTCGACAAGCGTTACGGGCCGTTGACGCTGGAGCCGCGCAAGCTGAAATTCATCGATCGCATCGTTGCCGACAGTCGCGACGTCGCGCTCAATCACACTGCAGGCCTGTCGCTGCCCCAGCAGGTGATGATGAGCCTTTTCTCGCTCGCGGAGATGATGGATGCGAAGAAGGCCTACCAGGCTGCCTGCATGGAAATCGTCAACAAGCGGCTGTGGGCGCTGCTCGATGGCCTTGGACTCGCCGACAAGCTGTCGCCCAATCCCAGCTACGACGCATATTACGCCCTGATCGATTTCGAGTTCTGGGCCCGGAAGAACATCGGAGACGAAGCCGTCGACTATCTGAAGAAGCACATTCATCCGCTCGATCTTGCATTCCGTTTGGCGGAAGCCCACGGGATCGTGCTGCTGAATGGTGGCGGTTTCGATGCCCCCGAATGGTCGCTTCGTGTCTCCCTGGCGAACCTGCCGGACGATGTCTACGACGATATCGGACGGGGCGTTCGAACGATTGCCAGAGGATACCGGGACACATACGAGGCGGCGAAGGGCGGCTAAAGGAACGCGGCTACGGCAACGCCCCGATAGGGCGTTGCCCGTGCGATACTTTTGGATCGATGATCTTCCAGTGGCGATCATAGGAGGCAATGATGCCAATCCAGCTCGTGATGGACCGCAACGGCGATAGCCGTTATTCCTTCAACTCCGGCGACGCAGAGGAACTGGCCCAGGCGGAACGGCGGTTTTACGAGCTGACCGGGGTTGGCTTCACCGCGGCGGTCAGGACCAGTCAAGGTCAGGTATCGAAAGTCCGATCGTTCGACCCCACGGCGGAAGAAACACTCTTTTTTCCCAGGCTGATCGGCGGGTAGTCGCCTCCTATCATGTTTCGATTTCGACCATTGCCGTTGGGTAGCCGCTCCCGCATGAGCGCGACGAGAGCCCTTTTCATCAGGCACGGCTGGGAGGCCACGCCCGAGGGGCGGTCGCTACGGATGCTGCGAGATTGGCTGTCGCAAGCGCAGCGAGAGCAGTTCGCAAGTCAGGGTTACTTCGATGTGGTCGGAGGAAACACCGGAAATCAGTACAGGATCTATACCGGCACCTCGGTCAATGTATGCGAGATTGACAAAAGAGGTCGCCTCCGCGAGGGGCTATGTTTCACGACGATTGGTGATCTCCCGATCGGCGACGTGATGCTTGCTCAGAAAATCGCACTGGAAACATGCGAAGACGAGGTGCGCGCCCTGGCCAGGTGGTTCACTCCCAAGAGTCACCATTTTCGGCAAACCCAATCTCTCGGCTGACGGCGCGGATCGTGGTTGTCTCCGACCAGTGCCGAAGTCCATTGATGTCATCTCAGATCGAAACGCGATAGGAATTTCGGTCGCGTCGAGGTGCCCAAGTTGGGCGAAGCATGGGCAACTGCCGAGTCCTCGATGATGACATCGTGCCGGTGATTTGCCCGACGTGTCAACGAATTTTCCGAATATGCAGGCGGCGGCGCCGGACACCGCCGGCTACTTTGCATGGGGTTGTTTTCGAGATTTTGATTTTGAGGGGCCGGAGGCCCATCCAGCGCGAAGAATTACCCCGCGCCGAGCGCGACCGCGACGTTGTAGGTCGCAAGGCTCGCGGCATAGGCCAGCGCCAGCATGTAGGCGAAGGTGGTCGCCATCCATTTCCAGCTTCCGGTCTCACGCCGGATCACCGCGAGCGTGGAGGCGCATTGCGGGGCGAAGATGTACCAGGCGAGCAGCGACAGGGCGGTCGCCAGCGACCATTTGGTCGCCAGCACCTGGCCGATCTGCTCGGCCGCTTCCTTGCCGCCCTCGATCGCATAGACCGTGCCAAGGGCTGCCACCGCGACCTCGCGCGCTGCCATGCCTGGGATCAGCGCCACCGCGATCTGCCAGTTGAAGCCGACGGGAGCGAGCAGCGGCGCGATGGCCTTGCCGAGGATCGCAGCGAGGCTGTAGTTGATGGCGGGGTCCGCTGCGCCAGCCGGCGGCTGCGGGAACGAAGCCAGGAACCAGATCAGCACCATCATCGAGAAGATCGTGGTGCCGGCGCGCTGCAAAAACATCTTTGCGCGCGTAAAGATGCCGATCGCGATCGATTTCAGCCGCGGCATCTTGTAGTCGGGCAGCTCCAGCATGAACGGAGCCGGCGCATAGTCGCGCAGCATGAAGAACTTGATCAGGAACGAGACGAGAAGCGCGCTGATGATGCCGGCGGCGTAAAGGCCGAACATCACGAGGCCCTGGAGGTTGATGAAGCCCCAGACCTGTTTCGCCGGAATGAAGGCGGAGATGATCAGCGTATAGACGGGAATGCGCGCCGAGCAGGTCATCAGCGGTGCGATCAGGATCGTGGTCAGCCGGTCGCGCCGGTTGTCGATCACGCGCGTCGCCATGATGCCAGGGATGGCGCAGGCAAAGCTCGAGAGCAGCGGAATGAAGGCGCGGCCGTGCAGGCCGGCGCCGCCCATGATGCGGTCCATCAGGAACGCGGCGCGCGCCATGTAGCCGAAATCTTCCAACAGCAGAATGAACAGGAAGATGATGATGATCTGCGGCAGGAACACGATGACGCTGCCGACGCCGGAGATCACGCCGTTCTGCAAGAAGCTCTGCAACAGCCCAGTGGGCAGGGTGTCGTGCACGTACTGCCCGAGCGCATCGAACGAGGAGGACAGGAACTCCATCAGCGGCTGTGCCCAGGCGAACACCGCCTGGAACATCACGAACAGGATCAGGGCGAGCACGATGAGGCCGCCGACGGGATGCAGCACCACGGCGTCGATCCGGGCGGTCCAGGTGTCGGGCCGGCTCGGCAGGCTGACGGAGGACGCGATGATGCGGTCGGCCTCGCGCTGCGTGGCGCGCAGCTCGGCGACGCTGAGCGGCCGCCAGCTGTTCTCCCGGGGCTGCGGCTGCACCTGCGCCGAGATCTCATCGGTCAGCCTGAGCAGGTCGGCGGTGCCGCCCTTGCGCACCGCGATCGAGGTGACCACGGGCACGCCGAGCGCGTCGGCCATCTGCGCCACGTCCACGGTGATGCCGCGGCGGGTCGCGATGTCGAACATGTTGAGCACCAGCACGATCGGTCGTCCGGTGCGCTTGAGCTCGAGCAGGAGACGGATGGTGAGGCGCAGATTGGTGGAATCGGCCACGCACAGCACGAGGTCGGGCCTCGCCTCGCCGGATGCCTTGCCGAGCACGATGTCGCGGGTGATCTCCTCGTCCGGGCTGCGGCCGCGCAGCGAATAGGTGCCGGGCAGGTCGACCACCGAGACCTGGCGTCCCAGGGGAGTAACGAAAAAGCCTTCCTTACGCTCGACGGTGACGCCGGGATAGTTCGCGACCTTCTGCTTGCTGCCGGTCAGCGCATTGAACAGCGAGGTCTTGCCGCTGTTCGGCGTGCCCACCAGGGCGAGATGCAGCAGGGGAGATTCCATGGGATCGAAGGCGTGGGTCAAAGGTCCGGTCGCTCGTTACGCGACGATGATGGCCATGGCTTCGCGGCGCCGCACCGCGATGGTGACGTTGTCGACGCGCACCGCGATCGGGTCACGGCCGACGATGCCCTCGTGCAGGATCTCGACCTTGGCACCCTCGACGAAGCCGAGCTCGATCAGGCGGCTTTCCAGCTCGACGTCCGACAAAGCCGAGCCCGCACCGCTGGCGGAAAGATGCTGGATGACGCCCGAATAGCCGCGTTCGGCCAGCCCCAAGGGCAAACTCGAGGGCAAACCCGAGGGCAGCTGCGTGGACGTCTGCGGGCGCGTGATCTTGTCGTCGGTCATGCCCTGTATTTTCAACGGCAGCGAGAGAGGTCAAGCGCACTCACGCAGCCGGGACCGCACCTTAGAGTGATTATAAAGTGCGGGCCTCGCGGCGGGGTTTTGTCGAACGCCTTCGAGCGCTCTATTGCGCCGGGACCTTCTGCTCGGGCAGGACGGCCATAGCGCGGTTCTTGAAGTAATCGAGCACGAACAGGCGGATCGCGGAAGACAGGTTGCCCTGCTGGCGATTGCTGTCGATCTCGCCGACCAGCTCCGACAGCGTCATGTTGCGCAGCCCGGAGATCTCCTTCATGCCGTTCCAGAAGGCCTCTTCCAGGCTGACGCTGGTCTTGTGGCCGGCGACGACGATCGATCGCTTGACAACGGGCGATTTCATGGCTGTTCCTCGCGCTCGATCCGATGCTGATCCAGGCGCTCCTTCGCTTGGGCCTCGCGCTTCTCCTCCGCCGATCGCTCGGCCTTGGTGCGGCCGAACTTCGTCCGGTTGGCCTCCGCCTGCTTCGCCGAGGCTTCCCGTTCGGCGCGCTTCCGGAAGCGGTTCAGGTTGATGACGTTCCCCATGCCGCGTCTCCATCAGCCAATCCTCGGCAGGCGGGATGAAATCGTTAGAAATGATGCACTGCGTTGTGTTCCATGAGACTTGATCGCCATTTGGTCCTCGTCAATCGGCCTCTGATACCATCAAACAATCAATTTCGCCCGGTCGTGGGCAAATACCGCCTAGCACGCGCCAAGGCCGGAACATTGACGGTAATCAAATCCCCTTGCTCGGATCTTATATTTCTTGCCGTTTTTTCCTCCGTATCTTTACGGAGGCCTATCGAAATCCGGCAATTCAGCCGGGGTGGGTCATCTTTTCGGGCTGGACCAGCCGCTCGAACTCGTCCGCCGAGACGAAGCCGAGTCGGAGTGCCTCTTCCTTCAGCGTGGTGCCGTTGGCGTGCGCCGTTTTCGCCACCTTGGCCGCGTTGTCGTAGCCGATCTTCGGCGCCAGCGCCGTCACCAGCATCAGCGAGCGCTCCATCAGCTCGCGGATACGCTTCTCGTCGGCACGGATGCCCGAAACGCAATGCTCGGTGAAGGAGCGCGCGGCGTCGGCCATCAGCCGGATCGAATGCAGCATGTTGTAAGCGAGCACGGGCTTGAAGACGTTGAGCTCGAAATGGCCCTGGCTGCCGGCGACGGTGATTGCAGTGTGATTGCCGAACACCTGGCAGCACACCATGGTCATCGCCTCGCACTGGGTCGGATTGACCTTGCCGGGCATGATCGAAGAACCGGGCTCGTTCTCGGGCAGAATCAGTTCGCCCAGCCCCGAGCGCGGGCCCGATCCCAGCAGGCGGATGTCGTTCGCGATCTTGAAGAGCCCCGTCGCCACCGAATTGATGGCGCCGTGCACGAGCACATAGGCATCGTTCGACGCCAGCGCCTCGAACTTGTTGGCGGCGCTGGTAAAGGGCAGTTTCGTGATGGTCGCGACGTGCCTGGCGAACAGTCTTGCAAAGCGCGGCTTTGAGTTGAGACCCGTGCCGACCGCGGTGCCGCCTTGCGCCAGCGGATAGAGATCCTTCACCGCGACCTTCAATCGCGCAATGCCGCTTTCGACTTGTGCGGCGTAGCCGGAAAATTCCTGGCCGAGCGTCAGCGGCGTCGCATCCTGGGTATGGGTGCGGCCGATCTTGACGATCTCTGCGAACGCCTTCTCCTTCTTGCGCAGCGCGACGAGCAACTCGGAGAGCGCTGGAATGAGATCGGCCGTGATCCGGCCGGCGGCCGCGATGTGCATCGCGGTGGGAAAAGAGTCGTTCGACGACTGACTCATGTTGACGTGGTCGTTGGGATGAACCGGCTTCTTGGCGCCGAGCTCGCCGCCGAGCAGCTCGTTGGCGCGGTTGGCGATCACCTCGTTGAGGTTCATGTTGCTCTGGGTGCCCGAGCCGGTCTGCCACACTACCAGCGGAAAGTGGTCGTCGAGCTTGCCCTCGACCACCTCGCGCGCGGCGCGGATGATGGCATTCGCGCGGCGCTGGTCGATGAGGCCGAGCTCGCGATTGGTCTGGGCTGCGGCCAGCTTGACGATGCCGAGCGCATGCACGAGCGAGATCGGCATGCGATCTTCCCCGATGCGGAAATTCTGCCGTGAGCGTTCGGTCTGCGCTCCCCAGTAGCGGTCGGCGGGGACCTCGATCGGACCAAAACTGTCGGTCTCGATACGGGTGGAAGAGCGGCGTGAGGTGCGGGTCGTCTTGTCCATGAGCACATCCATTCTGCCGCGCGGAATGCGCACAGCTTTTCGATGCTCATCTATATAGGTGGTTTGGCCGCGCTTGGCTCTCGCGCGGCGCGACCTCAATCATTTCTTGCGGAAGCGATCCAGCCGCACGACCTCGGCGCCGCCTTGGTTGGGCGCGGTGGGTTCGTCCTCGGCTTCCGTCTTCTCGGGAGCCGGCGCGGGGACCGAGACGGCCGAGGGAGCAGGGGCTGTGGGGAGTGCCGCGGGCGGCACTTCCGCCACATCGGAGGTGTCGAACTGGAGGCCGAATTTCACCGACGGGTCGAGGAAGCTCTTGATCGCGCTGAACGGCACCACCAGCCGCTCCGGGATGCCGCCGAAGGACAGGCCAACCTCGAAGCGATCATCGAGCACGGTCAGGTCCCAGAACTGGTGCTGGAGGATGATCGTCATCTCGTCGGGGTATTGCGCGAGCAGCCGCGGCGACAGCTTTACGCCCTCCGCCTTCGATACGAAGGTGATGAAGAAGTGATGCTCGCCCGGCAATCCGTGCGCTGCGGCATCGCTCAGCACCTTCCGCAGCACGCCGCGCAATGCGTCGCGTGCCAGCACGTCGTATCGGATATGATCGGTCGCCATTATGGATCCTGACTATCGGTCCTGTCGCATTTCCCGAGCCGGTGCCGCGCCGACTCGCCAAGTCGCAATGGTACCGCGCCCGACCGGCCAGCAGGAGTCCCCGCCCGCGAGAAAATGGTCGGGAGAAAAATGGAAGTGGAGGCTTCTGTTGCCAGGTGCCTCCGAACCCCGCCTAGCGGAGCTTAACCCGCTAGGGCTTTAGAGTGGTCTTTCAAACTGCGTTACGCAGCCTGAGCAACCGGAGCAAAGTTGTCGTTGGCAACTATTGCAGTAGCCCGATAACGGCGGAACAATACCGGGAAAAAGTACGCCCTTTACGCCCTCGTCGATCCTATTTCGCCCCCGCCAAAGCCCGCTCTGGGATAGCCTGCTGGTGGGCTTTGGTGGAGGCGCCGGGTACCGCCCCCGGGTCCGAATGGTTTATTGCGACGACCGTTTATTTCCATAGCCGGCAAGCCGGCACCCCCAATATAGGGGGCAAAGGTCGGGAAAGACAGGGGTTTGGCGAGAGTTCCTTTGGATAGGTGCTGGCCGCCCAGAAGGCCGGCCCTTGGCGCAGGCATACCCGGCCCCTTAAGCTGCCACGATGTCCTCGGATTCCGCACCGGCCGTTCAAGAGCCGGATATCCTCGCCAAGACCGTCCCACCGGGCCTCTTCGCCCTGTTCACGGCATTTGCCAGGATGTCGCTGGCCGGGTTCGGCGGCGTCCTGGTGTTCGCGAGACGGGCGATCGTGGAGGACCATCGCTGGATGACGGCGGACGAGTTCAACGAGACCTTTGCGCTCTGCCACTTCCTCCCCGGTCCCAACATCGTCAACCTGTCGATGGTGTTCGGCTCGCGCCTGCGCGGGCTTGCCGGTGGCGTCGCCGCCTTCGCCGGGCTGCTGGCGCCGCCGACGCTGATCATGACGGCTCTCGCTGTGCTCTACGCCCATTTCGGCGAGCTCGAGGTTTTGCGCCGGACCCTTGCCGGGGTGTCCTGCGCGGCCGTCGGGCTGCTGATTGCGGTGGTCTTTCGCATGATGGCGCCGCTCCTGAGGCGTGCCGACGCGATTGCCCTCGTCCTGATGGCAGCCGTGTTCGTCGCGATCGGCGTGCTGCGGCTGCCGCTGCAAGCGGTGCTGCTGGTCGCGATCCCTGCCAGCATCGCCGTCACGGTTGTCCTGCGGCGGAAGGTATCAGCATGAACAGCGAGAACCCGATCTGGGCGCTGATCTCGACCTTCGGCCTGATGTCGCTGTTCGCGGTCGGCGGCGCGGCTGCCGCGGTGCCGGAGATGCACCGCATCGCCGTCGACGTGCATCACTGGATGACCGACAAGCAGTTCGCCGACGCCTTTGCGATCTCGCAGCTCTCGCCCGGTCCGAACGTCCTGATCGTCACGTTGATCGGCTATGCGGTTGCCGGCATTCCCGGCGCGCTCGCGGCAACGCTCGCGATGTGCCTGCCGACGGCTCTGCTTGCCTACTATGTGAGCCGCCTCCTCAACCGTCCCAGCCAATCGCGCTGGCCCGCCATGATCCAGGTTGCACTGGTTCCGCTGTCGATCGGCCTGATGGCGGCAAGCGCTCTGATCCTGGCCCAATCCACCACTCACACCGTGATTGCCGCGCTGCTGATGGCTTGCGTTGCGGTGCTTGCCTCGGTGTCGCGCATCAATCCGCTCTGGCTGTTGCTTGCCGGCGGCGTCTTGGGTTTTGCTGGCGTTGTGTGATGAAAGTCGCTAGGCAATGATGCTGGTGGTAGGGATCCAATTCCATCCAATAGAACAACAAGGCTCGTGACTTACGGGGTCGCGGAGGAGACATGCATGGCCGACACAATGGGCCACTCGGCGACAACGACTCGAAACACATCGGTCGCAATCGGCATCGTCCTTTTGGCGCTCGCGCCGCAGATCTTCGAATTCATCTGGTCGGTCGGGACGATCTTCGGATGGGGTAGCGGGCGCGGCCCGGCGACCGTCCTGATCAGCCACGCGACCGCGCTTCTGGCGGGGGCGCCCGGCGCGGCGTTCGGGGCGTTCGGCGCTGATGCCAAGAAGGCGCTGTCCTCGGACGTTCTGCTGGCGCTGATCTACTCCTATCCGCTGTTTGCGGTCGCAATCCTCACGCTCTTCATGACCATCCGCGCGCCGCAGGATTATATCGGCGGTATCGTTCTGATGGCGGTGGCGCTGTTCGCATTGTGGGCGTCGAGTGACTTGCAGGGCATGCGCGGCTTCTCCTTCGGAGCCGGCACGGCGCCGCGCATGTTCGGCGGGCTGCTGGTCGCGTTGGCCGCCGCCATCGCGCTGACGGGACTTCTGACCGAGGGGGCGGGGCTCTCGCATTATTCCTGGCGCGGGCCGTTGTTCGTGATGGCGGCGATTGTCTTCTTTGCCTTGGCGATCCGGCCTCTAGGGCTCGTGGTTTCGGCATTCGTCAGCTTCCTGATTGCAGCGATGGGCTCGCATGAGACGAAGTGGATCGAGGCCTTCATGGTCGGGGCCTGCCTGACGATCGGCTGTGCGCTGCTGTTCCCTTACGTGCTCGGATTGCCGATGCCGATGTTCCCGCGATTCCTGGTCCAGTGAGGGCATGATGGTCGATCTCTTTGCCAACCTCGCTCACGGTTTCGCCGTCGCATTTTCGCCGATCAACCTTCTGATGTGCCTGATCGGTGCGCTCGTCGGCACGCTGGTGGGCGTACTGCCGGGTATCGGCACCATCGCAACCGTCGCGATGCTGTTGCCGATCACGTTCGGATTGCCGCCGGTTGGCGCCCTGATCATGCTTGCCGGCATTTATTACGGCGCCCAATATGGCGGCTCGACCACCTCGATCCTCGTCAACATCCCCGGCGAAGCGACCTCCGTCGTCACGGCGATCGACGGCCATCAGATGGCCAAGCAGGGCCGCGCCGGTCCGGCGCTGGCGATCGCGGCGATCGGTTCGTTCTTCGCTGGCTGCGTCGCAACCGTCCTGATCGCCGTTCTCGGCGCCCCCCTGACCAAGCTCGCGCTGGCATTCGGTCCGGCCGAATATTTCTCGCTGATGGTGCTCGGCCTGATCTTCGCCGTGGTGCTGGCGAAAGGTTCTGTGCTCAAGGCGATCGCCATGATCGTGTTCGGCCTGCTGCTGTCGATGGTCGGCTCCGACATCGAGACCGGTGCCTCGCGCATGGCCTTCAATATTCCGGAGCTTGCCGACGGCCTCGGCTTCGCGACGGTGGCGATGGGTGTGTTTGGTTTTGCCGAGATCATCCGCAACCTCGACGCCGGCGCCGAGATGAACCGCGATCTCGTGCAGCAGAAGATCACGGGATTGATGCCGACCAGGAAAGACCTGGTCGACTCCGCGCCCGCGATCGTGCGTGGCACGGTGCTCGGCTCGATCCTCGGCATCCTGCCCGGCGGCGGCGCGGTCATCGCATCCTTCGCCGCTTACACGCTGGAGAAGAAGATCGCGAAGAATCCCTCGCGGTTCGGCCGCGGCGCGATTGAAGGCGTAGCTTCGCCGGAGAGCGCCAACAACGCTGCGGCGCAGACCTCCTTCATCCCGCTGCTCACGCTCGGCATCCCGCCGAACGCGGTGATGGCGCTGATGGTCGGTGCGATGACCATTCACGGCATCGTGCCGGGCCCGCAGGTGATGCAGAAGCAGCCGGACCTCGTCTGGGGCATGATCGCCTCGATGTGGATCGGCAACCTCATGCTGATCATCATCAACCTGCCGCTGGTCGGCATCTGGGTGCGCTTGTTGCGCGTTCCCTACCGGCTGATGTTCCCCTCGATCGTGATCTTCTGCGCGATCGGGATCTACTCGGTGAACAACGCGCCGGTCGACGTCATTCTTGCAGGCGTATTCGGCCTCGTCGGCTACTGGCTGATCAAGCACGATTTCGAGCCGGCCCCGCTGCTGCTCGGCATGGTGCTCGGACCGCTGATGGAGGAGAACCTGCGCCGCGCGCTGCTGATCTCGCGCGGCGACTGGAGCGTGTTCGTGACGCGTCCGCTCTCCGCCGTGCTGCTCGCGATCGCGGCCGCCCTCCTGGTGCTCACGGTTTTGCCGGTGTTGCGCGCCAAGCGCGACGAGGTGTTCACGGAATCGGAGAATTGAGGCCGGCGGTTGCCAACTTGGCCAGTACTATCAAGAAGGTAGGGCAGGGGCGGGACGCAAGTTCCGCCCCTTGTCGTTTGTCGGCGGAACGCTCACTTTTCCGGGTATAATCTGCGCGAAGCAGCGAATCGCTGCTGTCGCAGCACGGGGCTGGCCGCTAAGTTCGCCGTCCCCCCAAAAGGCCCATAGCGCACGCATGCACCAATATCAGGACCTGCTCGAGCGGATTCTCTCAGACGGCGTCGAGAAGCGCGACCGGACCGGCACCGGCACGCTGTCGGTGTTCGGCCATCAGATGCGCTTCAACCTTGCGGCCGGCTTTCCGATGCTGACCACCAAGCGGTTGCCGCTGAAGGCGATCGTGCATGAGTTGCTGTGGTTCCTCAACGGCGACACCAACATCAAATATCTGCGCGACAATGGCGTCACCATCTGGGACGAATGGGCCGATGCCAACGGCGATCTCGGCCCGGTCTACGGCCATCAGTGGCGCTCCTGGCCGACGGCCGACGGCCGCAGCATCGACCAGATCGCCAACGTCGTCGACATGATCAAAAAGAACCCGGACTCGCGCCGGCTGATCGTCACCGCCTGGAATCCGGCCGACGTCGAGAAGATGGCGCTGCCGCCATGCCACCTGCTGTTCCAGTTCTATGTCGCGAATGGCAAATTGTCGTGCCAGCTCTATCAGCGCTCGGCCGACGTCTTTCTCGGCGTACCCTTCAACATCGCCTCCTACGCGCTGCTCACGATGATGGTCGCGCAGGTCACGGGGTTGAAGCCCGGCGACTTCGTGCACTCGCTCGGTGACACGCATCTCTATTCCAATCACCTGGAACAGGCGCGGCTGCAACTGACGCGGACGCCGCGTCCGTTGCCGGTGATGCGGATCAATCCGGACGTGAAGGACATCTTCTCCTTCCGCTTTGAGGATTTCGAGCTCGTCGGTTACGACCCGCATCCGCACATCAAGGCGGAAGTCGCAGTATAGATGTCGCTCAACATCCGCCGCGCGCGCCCAGGCGAGGCCGGGCTCGTTCTCTCCTTCATCCGCGAGCTTGCCGAGTACGAGAAGCTCACGCACGAGGTGGACGCGACGGAAGCGATGATCGCGGAGGCGCTGTTCAGCGCGAACCCGCGGCTCTTTTGCGCGATCACCGAATGGAATGGCGAGGCTGTCGGGTTCGCGGTGTGGTTCGTGAATTTCTCCACCTTCAGTGGCCGCCACGGCATCTATCTCGAGGACCTCTACGTGCGACCGTCGCATCGCGGCAAGGGCATTGGCAAGGCGCTGCTTAACTATCTTGCGAAGGACTGCGTCGAGAACGGCTGGTCGCGGCTGCAATGGGCGGTGCTGGACTGGAACGCGCCATCGATCGCGTTCTACAAGTCGCTCGGCGCCGTCATGATGGATGACTGGACGCTATGCCGCGTCACCGGTGACGCCTTGACGCGGCTTGCAGGGAAGGCGCCCTGATGGAGATCGTCTTCGTCGTCGCCATCGCGGAGAACGGCGTCATCGGCGCCGGGAATGCGATCCCGTGGCGGCTGAAGTCCGACATGCAGCGCTTCAAGGCACTCACCATCGGCAAGCCCGTGGTGATGGGCCGCAAGACCTTCGAGTCGCTGCGCCGGCCGCTGCCCGGTCGCACCAACATCGTCATCACCCGCGATGTGAGCTTCCGCGCGGCGGGCGCCGTCGTGACCACGTCCTCGGCGGATGCCTATGCGATCGCATGTGGCGATGCCCTGCGGCGCTCGGTCGCCGAGATTGCGGTGATCGGGGGGGCCGAAATCTATCGCCAATGGCTCGATCGCGCCGATCGCCTCGATGTCACCGAGGTGCATGCGCGGCCCGAGGGCGACACTGTTTTCGAGATCAACAAGGCAGAATGGGAGGAGGTCGTGCGTGTCCGTCATCCGGCCGCAGGCGACGACAGCGCCGATTTCTCCTATGTGACATATCGTCGGCGGCCGCAACATTAACCGCTTTCACCAATGTTTACATTGACATTTCCCCAGCGCGGCATAGCTCGGAGGCGGTCAGGCGTGCGTTGTAAGGGGGCAAAGCGTCCCCTATAAAGCCGGACCGGACAAAGCGGGCGGGGGCAATTCCAGACCCTGCCGAGGAGACTGTCGAATGCCGTGGAAGAATCAGGGCGGTGGCCCGTGGGGCTCGGGCTCGAAAGGGCCATGGGGCACAGGCCCGCAACCGGTCGGGCCGCGGCCGCCGGATCTGGAAGACCTTCTGCGACGCGGCCAGGACCGGCTCCAGCAGCTCCTGCCCGGCGGCTATTTCAGCGGCCTTGGCATCAGCGTCATCGTGCTGTTCATCGTCGCGATCTGGCTCGCCTCGGGCTTCTTCCGCGTGCAGTCGGAAGAACTCGGCGTGGTCCTGCGCTTCGGCAAGCATGTGCGCACCGTGCAGCCGGGCTTGAACTACCATCTGCCCTATCCGATCGAGACGGTGCTGCTGCCCAAGGCGCTGCGTGTCTCGACCATTTCCATCGGCATGACGCTGATCGATGATCCCTCCCGCCGCGGCCGCACCATCCGCGACGTGCCAGAAGAGAGCCTGATGCTGACCGGCGACGAGAATATCGTCGACGTCGACTTCACCGTGCTGTGGCGCATCAAGCCCGACGGCGTTGGCGACTTCCTGTTCAACATCCAGAACCCCGAGGGCACCGTGAAGGCGGTCGCCGAAAGCGCGATGCGCGAGGTGATCGGCCGCTCGCAGATCCAGCCGATCCTGACCGGCGCCCGTAATACCACCGAGCAGGGCGTGCAGGAATTGATGCAGAGGACGCTCGACGGCTACGGCTCCGGCATTCTGATCACCCAGGTGCAGATGCAGAAGGTCGACCCGCCTGCGCAGGTCATCGACGCCTTCCGCGATGTGCAGGCCGCGCGCGCCGACCTTGAGCGCAAGCAGAACGAGGCGCAGACCGATGCCAATCGTATCGTGCCGGTAGCCCGCGGCCGCGCGGCGCAGATCCTGCAAGACGCCGAAGGCTATAGGGAACAAGTGATCGCCGAGGCCAAGGGCCAGAGCGCGCGGTTCTTGAAGGTGTACGAGGAATACAAGAAGGCGCCGGACGTGACGCGTGAACGAATCTATCTGGAGACGATGGAGCGCGTGCTCGGCGGCTCGGAAAAGCTCGTCTATGACGGCGCCGCGACGGGACAAGGCGGCGTCGTGCCCTTCCTCCCGCTCAACGAGCTGACGCCGAAGCGGCCGCCGGCCACCTCCGGCCAGCAGGGCGGAGGCACCCGATGAGGTCTCCGGTTACAGGCATCGTCTCGCTGATCGTCCTCTTGCTCATCCTGATCGTGGCCTACAGCTCGGTCTTCACGGTGCAGCAGACCGAGCAGGCGCTCGTGGTCCGTCTCGGCGAGCCCGTCAAGGTCGTCACCGAGCCAGGGCTGAACTTCAAGGCGCCGTTCATCGACAGCGTGATCAGCATCGATAATCGCATCCTCGATCTGGAAAACCCGTCGCAGGAAGTGATCGCCTCCGACCAGAAGCGGCTCGTGGTCGACGCCTTTGCGCGCTACCGCATCAAGAACGCGCTGCGCTTCTACCAGAGCGTCGGCTCGATCCAGGCGGCCAACCTTCAGCTCACGACGCTGCTCAACGCGGCGCTGCGCCGCGTGCTCGGCGAGGTCACCTTCATCACGGTGGTGCGCGACGAGCGCGAGAAGCTGATGGGGCGCATCCGCGAGCAGCTCGACCGCGAGGCCGACGGCTACGGGATCTCGGTCGTCGACGTCCGAATCCGCCGCGCCGACCTCCCGGAGCAGAACAGCCAGGCGGTCTACGACCGGATGAAGACCGAGCGCCAACGCGAAGCGGCCGAGTTCCGCGCGCAGGGCGACCAGAAGGCGCAGGAGATCCGCTCCAAGGCCAATCGTGAGGCGACCGTGATCGTCGCGGAGGCCAACTCGCAGGCCGAACAGACCCGCGGCGCGGGCGATGCGGAACGCGCCCGGCTGTTCGCGGAAGCTTACAGCAAGGACCAGGACTTCTTCGCCTTCTTCCGTTCGATGTCGGCCTATGAGACCGGGCTGCGCTCGAGCGACACCCGCTATCTGCTGCGGCCGAACTCGGACTTCTTCCGGTACTTCGGTAGCCCAAGCGGCAAGGCGGGCGCCGAAGCGCAGGCGGCGCCGAAACAGTAAAACGAAGCAAGGGGCGGCGCCAACGCCGCCCCTTCGCGGAACAAGAACGGCACAAGGGGAGGTTCCAGTCCGATGAGGTCAATAGCGTTTGCCGACTTCCTCATCGGCTTGGGCATCCTGTTTGTGCTGGAAGGCTTGATGTTCGCGGCGAGTCCCGCCTGGATGCGCAAGGCGATGAAAAGTGCGCTTGCAACTCCCGATCACATCCTGCGTGCCGTGGGCATCGGCTCGGCCGTGGCCGGCCTGATCCTGATCTGGTGGATCCGACACCACTGAGCCCGGCACTTCCAACGCGAACGCTAAAGTGAAGCGAAGTCGCCGGTTTTTCGCCGTATTATCCGGGTCTTGAGGCCCGTTAACCTCCGTGCTTGCGCCGCCACCCCGTTCGAGCGCAGTCTGGAGAACGAATCCTTAATTCTCTTTCGGAGATCACAATGACCGCTGCCACCATTGCCACGACCCGTTTGCGCCATTGCGTGCGAATTGGGCTGGCTGCGATCGCCATCGGCGCGTTCAGCGCATTCGGCTCGCCGGCTTATGCGCGCGGACCGGAAGGCATCGCCGACGTTGCCGAGAAGGTGATCGATGCGGTCGTCAACATCTCGACCTCGCAGACCGTCGAAGCCAAGGGCGGCGGCACCAACACCATGCCGCAACTGCCGCCCGGCTCGCCCTTCGAGGAATTCTTCGACGACTTCTTCAAGAATCGTCGCGGTCCCGGCGGCGGCAGCAAGGGGGGCGACAGAGGGGACAATGGTCCGCCGCGCAAGACCAACTCGCTCGGCTCCGGTTTCATCATCGACACGTCCGGCATCGTCGTGACCAACAATCACGTCATCGCGGATGCCGACGAGATCAACGTCATTCTCAACGACGGCACCAAGATCAAGGCCGAACTCGTCGGCGTCGACAAGAAGACCGACCTCGCTGTCTTGAAGTTCAAGCCGCCGAAGCCGTTAGTCTCGGTGAAGTTCGGCGACTCCGACAAACTGCGTCTCGGCGACTGGGTGGTCGCGATCGGCAACCCCTTCAGCCTCGGCGGCACGGTAACGGCAGGCATCGTCTCGGCCAAGAACCGTGACATCTCGTCAGGCCCATATGACAGCTACATCCAGACCGATGCCGCCATCAACCGCGGTAATTCCGGCGGTCCGCTGTTCAACCTCGAAGGCGAGGTCATCGGCGTCAATACACTGATCATCTCGCCCTCCGGCGGCTCGATCGGCATCGGCTTCGCCGTGCCGTCGAAGACGGTCGCTGGCGTCGTCGACCAGCTTCGCCAGTTCGGCGAACTGCGCCGCGGCTGGCTCGGCGTTCGCATCCAGTCGGTCACCGACGAGATCGCCGAAAGCCTCAACATCAAGCCGCCACGCGGCGCGCTGGTCGCCGGCGTCGACGAGAAGGGCCCGGCAAAGCCCGCCGGCATCGAGCCCGGCGACGTCGTCGTCAAGTTCGACGGCAAGGACGTCAAGGACCCGAAGGATCTCTCTCGCGTCGTCGCCGATACGGCGGTCGACAAGGAGGTCGACGTCGTCGTCATCCGCAAGGGCCAGGAGGAGACCAAGCGCGTCAAGCTCGGCCGCTTGCAGGATCCCGACAAGGTCCAGGCGGCAGTGAAGACCGATGAGCCGGCGCCGGAGAAGCTGGTGACGCAGAAGGCGCTTGGTCTTGATCTGGCGACACTGAACAAGGATTTGCGCGCCCGCTACAAGATCAAGGACACCGTCAAAGGCGCGGTCGTGACCAATGTTGACGCCAATTCCGACGCTGCCGAGAAGCGGCTCTCGGCCGGCGACGTCATCGTCGAGGTGGCGCAGGAGGCCGTCTCCAGTGGTGCCGACGTCCAGAAGCGCATCGACCAGCTCAAGAAGGACGGCAAGAAATCGGTGCTGCTGCTCGTCTCCAACGGCGACGGTGAGCTGCGGTTCGTGGCGCTGAGCGTGCAGTAGTCGCGGCGCAATCCCGTAGGGTGGGCAAAGCGAAGCGTGCCCACCGTCTTTCTGACATCGCGGTAAGAGTGGTGGGCACGGCGCAAGTGCGCCTTTGCCCACCCTACGGCCGCTGAGCGTGCAGCAAAAGAGGCTACGCCTCCACGAACTCCTCGCGCTTGTACCCTTGCGCATAGAGCAGCGCGGTGAGATCGCCGTGATCGATCCGCGCGGCTGCCGCAGCCGCCACGGCGGGCTTGGCGTGATAGGCGACACCTAGCCCTGCCGCCTGGATCATCGCGAGATCGTTGGCGCCGTCGCCGACGACCAGCGTATCGATGTCGTCGAGATCGAAAGACTCCATCAGGTCGACCAGCGTCGCGAGTTTCGCCGCGCGACCCAAAATTGGTTCCTTCACTTCGCCGGTGAACTTGCCGTCGCGCACGATCAGCTCGTTGGCTCGGTTCTCCTGGAAGCCGATTTTCGCGGCGACCGCATTGGTGAACAGCGTGAAGCCGCCGGACACGAGACAGGTATAGGCGCCGTGCGCGCGCATGGTCGCGACCAGCTCGCGGCCGCCCGGCGTCAGCGTGATGTGCTTGGCGAGCACATCGTCGACCACGCTAACGGGCAGGTCCTTCAACAGCGCGACGCGCTCGCGCAGGGCGGGCTCGAATTCGATCTCGCCGCGCATCGCACGCTCGGTGATCGCAGCGACATGCGCCTTGACCCCGACGACATCGGCGAGCTCGTCGATGCATTCCTGGCCGATCATGGTGGAATCCATGTCGGCGAGAAAAAGTCTCTTGCGCCGGAAGCCGGCAGGCTGCACGACGATGTCGATCGGCAGGTCGCCGCGCAGCTCGCGCAACCGATGTTCAATGGCGTGACGATCGCCTTCGAGGTTATCCTGCGCGCCGAAGGGTATGTCGACCGCGACGCCGTCGAACAGCCAATGCGCAGGCGCGGCCGAGGGCAGCACGGCACGCGCGCCGTCGACGATGGTGCTGTCGAGCGCGGGACTATTGGGGTTGCTGATCAGCGTGGCGACGAGGGACATTTGAGGTTTTCGTGAGCGAGGGGCAAGTGAGCAAGGCCGTGCTTATCGCAGGCCCGACCGCCAGCGGCAAGTCGGCGCTGGCGCTCGAGCTAGCGCTGAGCGCCGGCGGCGTCGTGATCAATGCCGATTCCATGCAGGTCTATCGCGATCTGCGTGTCATTACGGCGCGTCCCACGCGGGACGAGGAAGCGCAGGTCCCGCACCGTCTTTATGGCCATGTCGACGCGGCCCTGAATTTTTCGGCCGGCGCCTGGGTCGCGGATGCGGCGGCAGAGCTGGCCGAGGTGCGGGCGCAAGGCCGCCTGCCGATCTTCATCGGCGGCACCGGGCTCTATTTCAAGGCGCTGACGAGTGGCCTCTCGACGGTGCCGCCGATCCCCGCCGAGGTGCGGGAGGGCGTACGCGCGCGGCTCGATCAGGGCGGCGTCGAGGCGCTGCACGCGGAACTCGCTAGCCGCGATCCGGCCGCCGCCGGGCGGCTGAATGTGCGCGACCGCACACGCATCGCACGCGCGCTCGAAGTGGTCGAGGCGACCGGCCGCTCGCTGCTCGACTGGCATCGCGAGAGTCAGCCGCCCCTGTTGCCCAAAGACAGTTTCAGCGCCCTGTTCCTCGCCCCCGAACGTGATGAGCTCTATGCCCGCATCGATGCCCGCTTCGACGCCATGCTTGGCGCCGGCGCGCTCAACGAGGTCGAGCTGCTCGCCTCGCGCAAACTCGATCCGTTGTTGCCGGCGATGAAGGCCCACGGCGTGCCCACGCTGATCCGGCACCTCCGTGGCGAGATCAGCCTGGACGAGGCGGCGGCGATCGGCCGAGCCGACACCCGCCATTACGCCAAACGTCAGTTCACCTGGTTCCGGCACCAATTGCCGGAGTTCGAATGGGTGAAGCCGGAGGAGGCGAGGAGGTGGCTGACGGCTGCCGTCGGTGCGGCGCGGCAAGCGGAATGACGCGCTTTTGTGCCGGCGCAGCAAATTCTCTCTCGCCGAACCGCCGGAACGCCGCTACACTCCTCGAAATCGCGCGAAAATGGCCGCATTGCCTTGACATCCGGGCTTTGGCCGCTATGGTTTGCGCAACCTTTGGGAAGCCGAGCCGACTTCATGCGTAATATTATTACCAAGCTCCTTATCGTCGTCGTACCCAGGCGCATCGCCGGGGATGGCTAGCGGCCATCCAAAACCGAGCGGTGCGCATGGGGCCTCTTGGGGCCCTTTTTTATTTCCCGAACCAGACCTCGAAGAAGCCGCTGACAACAGCGCATCCGGAGCAAGACAATGACCGAGAACAGCCACGATCCGAACCAGATGACCGGCGCCGCGATGATCGTGCGCGCGCTCATCGATCATGGCGTGACGGATATTTTCGGCTATCCCGGCGGCGCGGTGCTTCCGATCTATGACGAGATTTTCCAGCAGAGCGAGATCCAGCACATCCTGGTCCGGCACGAGCAGGGCGCGGGCCATGCCGCGGAAGGCTATGCGCGCTCGACCGGCAAGCCGGGCGTCGTGCTGGTGACCTCCGGCCCCGGCGCCACCAACATGGTGACGCCGCTGACGGATGCGCTGATGGACTCGATCCCGCTGGTCTGCATCACCGGCCAGGTGCCGACCCACCTGATCGGCAATGACGCGTTCCAGGAATGCGACACCGTGGGCATCACGCGCCCCTGCACCAAGCACAACTGGCTGGTGCGCGACGTCAACGATCTTGCCAAGGTGCTGCACGAGGCGTTCTACGTCGCGACCTCGGGACGGCCGGGCCCGGTGCTGGTCGACGTGCCGAAGGACGTGCAGTTCGCGACCGGTACCTACCATCCGCCGCGCAAGTCCGACGTGCACGTCTCCTACGCGCCGCGCGTGAAGGGCGACGCGATGCAGATCCGCAAAGCCGTTTCACTGCTCGCCAATGCCAAGCGGCCGGTGATCTATTCCGGCGGTGGCGTGATCAATTCCGGGCCTGAGGCCTCAAAACTGTTGCGCGAACTGGTCGAAGTCACGGGCTTTCCGATCACCTCGACGCTGATGGGCCTGGGCGCTTATCCGGCGTCGGGCAAGAACTGGCTCGGCATGCTCGGCATGCACGGCACTTACGAAGCCAACATGACCATGCATGATTGCGACGTCATGCTGTGCGTCGGCGCGCGCTTCGACGACCGTATCACCGGCCGGGTCGATGCGTTCTCGCCGGATTCGAAGAAGATCCACATCGACATCGATCCGTCCTCGATCAACAAGAACATCCGCGTCGACGTGCCGATCATCGGCGATTGCGGCAACATCCTCGGCGACATCCTCCAGGTGTTCAAGGCGGAGGCGAAAAAGCCCGACATCAAGCCGTGGTGGCAGCAGATCGTGCAATGGCGTGCGCGCAATTCGCTGTACTTCAAGAAGAACAACGACGTCATTCTGCCGCAGCACGCGATCCAGCGGCTGTTCGAGCTGACGCGCGGCAAGGACGTCTACATCACCACCGAGGTCGGCCAGCACCAGATGTGGGCGGCGCAGTTCTTCGGCTTCGAGGAGCCGCATCGCTGGATGACGTCGGGTGGTCTCGGCACCATGGGTTACGGCCTGCCGGCCGCGGTCGGCGTGCAGGTGGCCCACCCGGACAGCCTCGTCATCGATATCGCGGGCGATGCTTCGGTGCAGATGACGATCCAGGAGATGTCGACGGCCGTGCAGTACGAGCTGCCGATCAAGATCTTCATCCTGAACAACCAGTACATGGGCATGGTGCGGCAGTGGCAGCAACTGCTGCACGGCAACCGACTGTCGCATTCGTACTCGGAAGCGCTGCCGGATTTCGTCAAGCTGGCGGAAGCCTATGGCGGCGTCGGCATTCAGGCGCATAAGCCCGCCGATCTCGACGGCGCGATCAAGGAGATGATCTCGGTCAAGCGCCCGGTACTGTTCGACTGCCGCGTCGCGGCTCTCGAAAATTGCTTCCCGATGATCCCCTCCGGCAAGGCGCATAACGAGATGCTGTTGCCGGAGCAGGCCAACGACGAGGCCACGGCAGTCGCGTTCGCCGGCGGCAAGGCGCTGGTGTGATGCGATGTTCGACCTGAAGGAGCTAGAGCGCGCACATGCGATCGTGGGGCAGGCGGTGCCGGCGACGCCGGCACACGCCTGGCCGCTGCTTGCTGAGCGGCTCGGTACCCGCGTCGTGGTCAAGCATGAGAACCACACGCCGATCGGCGCCTTCAAGGTGCGCGGCGGGCTCGTCTATCTCGAGCGGTTGAAGCGCGAGCGGCCAAACACGCCCGGCATCATCTCGGCAACGCGTGGCAATCACGGGCAGAGCCTGGCGTTTGCGGCAAGCCGCCACGGCGTGCCCGCGGTGATCTACGTGCCGCGCGGCAATTCGGTCGAGAAGAACCGGGCGATGAAAGCCTTTGGCGCCGAGCTCGTCGAGCACGGCGAGGACTTTCAGGCCGCCCGCGAGGAAGCCGAGCGCCATGCGCAGTTCGCCGGCCTGCACATGGTGCCGTCATTCCACCCGGACCTCGTGCTGGGCGTTGCGACCTATGCGCTGGAATTGTTCCGGACGGCACCCGACCTCGACATTCTCTATGTGCCGATCGGCCAGGGTTCCGGCATCTGCGGTTGCATCATGGCGCGCGACCTGCTCGGCCTGAAGACCGAGATCGTCGGTGTGCAGTCGACCGAGGCGCCGTCATACGCGCTGTCGTTTGCGGCGGGCACAATCGTGACGACGGAGACCAGCAACACGCTCGCCGACGGCATGGCCACGCGCATTCCCGACGCGGACGCTCTCGCACTCATCCGCAAGGGTGCCTCGCGCATCGTGCAGGTTACCGACGACGAGGTGGGCGCGGCGATCCGCGCCTATTGGACCGACACGCACAATCTCGCCGAAGGCGCCGGCGCGGCAGCACTTGCGGCAGCGCTGCAGGAGAAAACCAAGCTCGGCGGCAGACGAGTGGGTCTCGTGCTCTCGGGCGGCAATATCGATTTCGATCTGTTTCGCCGTTGGGTCGGGACGGACGCGCCGATCGCCCGGCGGGCGACGGCGTGACGAAGAGAATAGAGGGGACGACAATGAACCAGCCCGCATCCGCCTATTTCCTCGAGGATCGTCACGATCCCAACGAGACGCATACGCTTTCGGTGCTCGTGCAGAACGAGCCCGGCGTGCTCGCCCGCGTCATCGGCCTGTTCTCGGGACGCGGCTACAACATCGAGAGCCTCACGGTCTCCGAGACCGAAGCCCAAAAACATCTCTCGCGCATCACCATCGTCACCACGGGCACGCCGATGGTGATCCAGCAGATCAAGCACCAGCTCGATCGCATGATCCCGGTCTATCGCGTCGTCGACATGACGCAGACCCGGCGCTCGATCGAGCGCGAGCTGGCGATGGTGAAGGTGCGCGGGGAGGGCGAGCATCGCGTCGAGGCGTTGCGGCTGGCGGATGCCTTCCGTGCTCGCGTGATCGACGCCACCACCGAGAGCTTTGTGTTCGAGATCACCGGCAATACGGACAAGATCAACCAGTTTATCGACCTGATGCGTCCCATCGGCCTTGTCGAGGTGTCGCGCACCGGCGTTGCCGCGATCGGTCGCGGGCCTGAAGGGATGTGAACCATGCTGGCGCGCGACTGGTACTACAACGAGCGCAACCGGATGGGCATCGAGCCCGCGGTCGCCTCGATCTACGACAACTACGATGACGCCGATCTGCGCGCGCGCGCCGCGCTGAAGATGCTCGGCGTACAGCGCGGCTGGCGCATCGCCGACATCGGCTGCGGCAACGGCGTGCTCGCGACCGAAGCCGCGCTGATGGGGGCCGAGGTCGACGCCATCGATATCTCGCCGGCGATGCTGGCGCTTGCCGAGATCTATGCCCGCGATCGCAAGGCCAAGGTCGCGACGCAGTCGGCGGGCCTGCTCAGCTTTGCCTACCGGCCCGAATCCTACGACCTGATCGTCAGCGAATTCACGCTGCATCATCTGCCGGATTTCTGGAAGGCAGTGGCGCTGTCGCGCATCTATCGTGCGCTGAAGCCGGGCGCGAGCTTCTATTTGCGCGACATCGTCTTCGTTTCGATGCCGGATGCGGCCGAGCGCGACGTCGAGCAATGGGCCGACTTCCAGATCAAGAACCACGAGTTTTCGCGCGAGAGCGTCGTCACGCATATGCGCGACGAATACTCGACCTTCGGCTGGGTGATGGAGCGGATGCTGACCGACGTCGGCTTCACGCTGATCTCGGCCGATTACCACGCTCCGATGCACGGCACCTATCTGCTGCGCAAACCCAACCCCTCCACGTAAGCGCCGGCGAGCAAGGCTGAACGACAAGAACACGCAACAGAACAGAGCCCGAAGAAGAACAACAATGAAGCCGGCCGACATCCTCATCGCCGTCATGGTGGCGATCGTCTGGGGACTTGCCTTCGTGGCAAGCCGGCTGGCGCTCGACGAATTGTCGCCGGCGCTGATGACGGCGCTGCGCTTTTCGATCGCCGCCGTGCCCTGCCTGTTCATCCGGAAGCCGAAGATCGCCTGGCCGCTCTTGATCGCGATCAGCTTCACCCTGTTCCTCGGCCAGTTCCTGTCGCAGGCCTATGGCATTGCCCATGGCGTGCCGGTGGGGCTCACGAGCGTCGTCGTGCAGAGCCAGGCGCTGTTCACCATCGGCTTTGCGGTGCTTGCCTTCGGCGAACGTCCGACGCCGGTGCAGACGCTCGGCATTGCCATTGCCGCGGTCGGCCTTCTCTTGATCTGCGGCACCGTCGGCTATGAATTCAGCGTCAGTGCCTTTGCGGTGCTGATGATCTCGCCGATCTCGTTCGCAATCGGCAATCTCCTGTTGCGCGGCGCCCGCGGCATGCCGATGTTCGACCTGTTCGCCTGGCTGTGCCTGACGTCCGCGGTGCCGCTGTTCGCGCTGGCGCTGATCGCCAATGGTCCAGCGCCGACCTGGCAAGCGCTGACGCAGATGTCGCTGACCACGGCCCTCTGCATGCTGGCGCTCGGCGGCATCTCGACGAGCATCGCCTATTGGCTGTGGGGCCGGCTGCTGCGCGACCATCCGGCTGCGCAGGTCGTGCCGTTCGCGCTGCTGGTGCCCTTCGTCGGCTCGGCCGCCTCCAGCATCGTGTTCGGCGAGCGGTTCGGACCGCTGCGGCTGGCCGGCATGCTGACCGTGATCGGCGGTATCGCGGTGATGCTGTTGACCAGGCGCCAACAAGTCCTGCCGAAGACAACGTGAGGTAAGGATGTCGCAGTCGCTTCTCTATGCCTTCATCGTCTTCGCGGTCGTGATGTACTTTACGCCCGGACCGAACAACATCATGCTGTTGTCGTCGGGCCTGACCTACGGCTTCCGCCGCACCATTCCGCACATCGCCGGGATCACCATCGGCTTTGCTTTCATGGTCGCGACGGTCGGTCTGGGGCTAGGGACGGTCTTCCTGGCCTATCCAATCCTCCAGACTCTGCTGAAATATGCCGGCGCCGCCTACCTGATCTATCTGGCGGCCGTGATCGCCTTCTCCGGCCCGGTAAAGTCGGGCGACGACAACGGGCGCGGCCCGATGACCTTCTTGGGCGCGGCCATGTTCCAGTGGATCAACGCCAAGGGCTGGGTGATCGTGATCGGCACCATCACCGCCTATGCGGCGATTGCCCAATTCCCCATCAATATCGCGATTCAGACCGTGATCAGCCTGATCGTCGGCACGGTCTCGACCGTGGTCTGGGCCCTGTTCGGGAGCGCGCTCCGGCCTGTCCTGACCTCCGAGCGGCTGGTCCGCGCCTTCAATATCCTGATGGCGGTCCTGCTGCTTGCCTCTCTCTACCCCGTTTTCATGGATGCATGATGTCGCGGATTTCCATGCAGAAACGGGTTTCCTTCGGGGCGGAAAATGCTCTAGACAGCCCCCGAAATCCGCAAATTTCACCTTCGGACCCTGACCATTGGCCGATTTTCGGCCCTCAATGAGGAAACGACTATGCGTGTTTATTACGATCGCGACGCCGACCTGAACCTGATCAAGGGCAAGAAGGTCGCCATCGTCGGCTATGGCAGCCAGGGCCACGCCCATGCGCTCAACCTGAAGGACTCCGGCGTCAAGGAGGTGGCGATTGCGCTGCGCAAGGACTCGGGCTCGGTCAAGAAGGCGGAAGCCGCCGGCTTCAAGGTGATGGAAGTCGCCGAGGCCGCCAAATGGGCCGACCTCGTCATGATGCTGACGCCGGACGAGCTGCAGGGCGACATCTACCGCGAACACCTGCACGACAACATGAAGAAGGGCGCAGCGCTCGTGTTCGCGCACGGCCTCAACGTCCACTTCAACCTGCTCGACCCGCGCGCCGACCTCGACGTGCTGATGATCGCCCCGAAGGGACCCGGCCACACCGTGCGCTCGGAGTATCAGCGCGGCGGCGGCGTCCCCTGCCTGATCGCGATCGCCAAGGACGTCTCGGGCAACGCCCATGACCTCGGCCTCTCCTACGCTTCGGCAGTCGGCGGCGGCCGCGCCGGCATCATCGAGACCACCTTCAAGGAAGAATGCGAAACCGACCTGTTCGGCGAGCAGGTTGTGCTCTGCGGCGGCTTGGTCGAACTGATCAAGGGCGGCTACGAGACCCTGGTCGAGGCCGGCTACGCCCCCGAGATGGCCTATTTCGAGTGTCTCCACGAGGTGAAGCTGATCGTCGACCTGATCTATGAAGGCGGCATCGCCAACATGAACTACTCGATCTCCAACACCGCGGAGTATGGCGAGTACGTCACCGGCCCGCGCATCATCACCGACGAGACCAAGAAGGAGATGAAGCGGGTTCTCAACGACATCCAGTCAGGCAAGTTCTCGCGCGACTGGATGCTCGAGAACAAGGTCAACCAGACCTCGTTCAAGGCGACCCGTGCCAAGCTTGCCGCACACCCGATCGAGGAAGTCGGCGCGAAGCTCCGCGACATGATGCCCTGGATCAAGAAGGGCGCGCTGGTCGACAAGTCGAAGAACTAACCACTGTCATTCCGGGGGCGCGAAGCGCAACCCGGAATCTACCTCTGGATTCCGGGTTCGCGACTGCGTCGCGCCCCGGAATGACGGGTGAAACGAAGGCTTCACTCGCCAAACCAAATCTTAAACCTTCGCTCTTACAACCGGCGCGAAATCGCGCGCCGCGGTCTCGCTCTTTCCGACTCAGCGCAAGCGCTGGTGCTTCATTCAAATTCTTCGAGGTTGAAGCGCAGCCTGAAGGCCAAGAACTGACGCTTAAAGCACATTCTTGACCTCGCGCAATTTCTGAGGCTTTCGCCTCGCCCTCTAATCCCCAAAAGCCAAACCACTTCAGAGTCTAAGATTCGGCTCTTCATCCGGACTGTGATCATTCGCGCGAATGCACGAGGACGGCTTCGTGTGGCACATCATCTTAAGAGCTGACGTCTGATCGATATTCTTGCCGGCCATCGCAGATGCGAACGACAGACGCCTAAACCGGCGCGATCGGCCTCGGGCGTGAGATCGCGGCCATCGCGATCAGCCGCAGCGCGATCACGGCGAGAAGAGGGACGAGGAAGGCCGCATAGAGCGGCATTGCCGGCACCCGCTTGCCGAACGAGACCATGAACTGGAAGCAGAGATAGTAGCCGCCGACGAGGTGCAGGGCGCGCCAGGCACGGGCGCCGAGCAACTCGGCCGTGCGGTCGAAGGAGGTCGCCGCCATCGCGATGATGACGGCGTAGCCGATCCCGCCGAAGAGGTAGGACGCGGCCGAGGTCGCTACGGCAAAACCGGCCGGATCCATCTTGGCGAAGGCGATGATCGCAACCGCATGGAGGCCATGGGAGACGGCAAAGCCGAGGCCGAGATAGCGCCGATTGCGGCGCTGCCATCGCGTCCACGCGTTGGGCCAGAGCCGCGCCAGGGCGGCGGCGCCGAAGGCGAGGCAGAACAGGAGGAGCGAACTGCGTGCGGTGAAGCGGATTGCCATCCGCACGCCCTCGACCTCGAACTGCCGCATCGTGGCGATCCAGAGGCTGAGCGCGAGCAGGCTCAGGCTGAGCAGCGAGAGCAGGCGCCAGCCCTCGAACCAGCTTTGACGTTGCGACATGACGACGGCCTCCTTCATTGTGTAATCACTGATTACATTTGGGGAGTCTGTTTTGGTCAATAGTGTAATCGCCGCTTACATTCACGTTCGGGTGATGCTAGGAGTATCCGATGCCCGCCCGCGAAACTCCGAAGCGCCGCTCTCGCAATGCCGAAGCCCGGCCCTACCATCACGGCGATCTCCGCCGCGTGCTGATCGACGCTGCGCTGCAATTGGCGGCTGAGGGCGGCGACGTCTCCGTCCGCGAGGCGGCGCGGCGCGCGGCGGTGTCACCGGGGGCGCCGTTCCGGCATTTTCCCAACCGCGACGCACTGATGGCGGCGGTGGCAGAGGAGGCGCAGCGCCGGTTTCGTGCAGAGATCGATACGGCGCTGGCGCATGCGCCGCCGGCCGATCCGCTCGCTCGCTTGCGTGCCTTCGGCCTTGCCTATTTGCGCTGGGCGATGCGCAACCCCGCCCATTTCGAGATCATCTCGACAGGGCGCTACTTCGCCCATGGCAGCTCGCCCGAGCTCACCCGCGATAATGCCGAGCTGATCGCGCTGAGCGAGCGCATGCTGGGTGAGGCGGCCGAGCACGGCCTGTTGCGACAGGGCGAGCTGAAGCCGATCCAAATCGCCGCCCGCGCCCTGGTCTACGGTTTCGCCCGGATGAATCTCGACGGTCATTTCCCGCGCTGGGGCGTGGAGGACGGCGACATCGAGAAGATGGCCGAAGCGGTGATCGATGTCTTCATCGCTGGGATCGCCAGGCCCAAACGCGGCAGCTGACGCTGTCTAACCCTCATGGTGAGGAGGCGCGTAAACGCCGTCTAGCGGACGATGCTTCGCATCGCCGCGAGAACCATAGAGGCCCGGCAGCCGGCCTCCCCTTCGAGACGCCTGCTTCGCAGGCTCCTCGGGGTGAGGGGATCGAGTAGGGCGCGCGCTTTGTTCGCCGCCCGCTAACATTAAGCGAAGGTCGGATGGCGCGTCGCGTTGCTTGCTCGTGACTGTTACGTTACAATTTTATGACACGGCGCTCTCCGGCGGCGCCGGACGCCTGGTCGCCAGCAGGCCGGCCAGATGGCTTGGCATCACCGCGCCGGAGCGTGTTCAGCGTGTCGTCGATGGCGTCCGCGCCCAACCCAGGTCCTTCCGCCGCCACCGCCGTGCTGGCGAGCGTTGCCGCGATCGGCATCTGGCGCCTGCTCGCCGTCGCCGCGCCGCACCTGGCCGCACTCGCGCTGATGTACGAGACCGAGACCGATTTCAGCTCGCGCCTCGGCTTCGTGCTCAGCTGGGGCATCCTCAATTTCTTCTGGATCACGCTGCTCCGCCGCCCGGCGCTGTCGGGCGCGCTGTCGCTGACCATGGTCGTGGTGCTGGTGTTGCTGTCGCGGCTCAAGCACGACGTCGTGCAGATGACGGTCAACTTCATCGACCTGATGATGATCGACCGCGACACCGTCGCCTTCCTGTTCACGATCTTCCCGAACCTGCGCTGGTCGGTGATCGGCGCCTGCCTCGTCATCCTGCCGCTGATGTATGCGCTGTGGTGGCTCGATCCGTTCCGCATCCGCCGCCTGCCGGCGTTTGCCTGCAAGCTCGCCTGCCTCGCCGCGCTGGTCGGCTATTCGCTGTACCATCCGGACGAAGCCTGGCGCGGCTATTACGACGACGGCTATCTCTCGAAGTTCTTCCGCTCCGGTGTCACCGCGGTCTCCGACTTCGTGCAATACGGCTTCATGGAGTCGGCCGCGTCCACCGGCGAGCATCTCAACGTGCCGCTGGTCGATGCCTGCCACCCGGCGGGGCGGCGGCCGAACATCATCATGATCCATGATGAATCCAGCTTCGACATCCGCGCCGCGCAAGGCATCAAGGTGCCGCCTGGCTATGGCAGCCATTTCAAATCCTGGGACGGCAAGCAGCGCATCTTCCTCGCCGAGAGCAATGGCGGGCCGAGCTGGTTCACCGAATACAACGTGCTTGCCGGCCTGTCGTCGCGCTCCTTCGGCCGTTTCGCCTATTTCGTGACGCGCATCGCCTCGGGCCGTGTCGAGCGCGGCCTGCCGCTCAGCTTGCGCCGCTGCGGCTACGACACGATGTCGCTCTATCCGGCCTACGGCGCCTTCATGAGCGCGCGCAGCTTCCAGATAACGACCGGCATCGAGCGCTTCTATGATGCGAAGGACCTCGGGGCGAAGGACGTCGAGCCTGATTCCTTCTTCTACGACAAGGCGCTGGAGTTGATGGGCCAGCAGCCTCCCAACAAGCCGCTGTTCAGCTTCATCTATCTCGGCGCCAATCATTTCCCTTGGGAGACGCGTTTCCGTCCCGACCTGATGCCGGGCTGGCGCGCGCCGGGGAATGCGCCCTCGATCGACGAATATCTGCGCCGGCAGGCGATGAGCGCCGAGCAGTACCAGGCCTTCCTGGCCGGCCTGAAGAAGAAGTTTCCGAATGAGCCGTTCCTGATCGTGCGCTATGGCGATCATCAGCCGGAATTCGCGCCGCAGATCCTCGAGCCGGGTCTCGACGAAGGCAGCCTCGGCAAGAAGCTCGACGACTATGATCCGCGTCTCTACGCCACCTACTATGCGATCGACGCCATCAATTTCGAGCCGGTGAGAAGCGACGCCGTCATGGACACGATTGACGGTGCCTATTTGCCGCTGGTGATTCAGGAAGCCGCCGGCATTCCGCTCGATCCCTCCTTCGTCGCGCAGAAGGATGTCATGCTAAGCTGCAGGGGCATCTTCTATGGCTGCAAGGACGGCGCGGAGGCACGCCGCCTCAACCGCCTGCTGATCAACGCCGGCATGATCCACGGGCTGTAGCGCGCGTATTCGACGTGTGGCGCTTCAACACGGTCATTGCGAGGAGCGAAGCGACGAAGCAATCCAGAGTCTCTCTGCGGAAAGATACTGGATTGCTTCGCTTCGCTCGCAATGACGATGCGGATGCAGGTGTGCAATTTCGCTCGCAAATCCACGTTGCCAACCTTGCCCGCTCACGTCGGTTTGAAGTCTCGCGCATTTTTCAAACTAAAGTCTGAGCCGAAAACGCCTGCAATCACCGACTTGTAACTGGCGCGGCGCTGGGCTTCCAAAACATCGTCACGATTGCTTCGATGATGCGACGCGCTGCCGCCAATGTCTTTTCGGCGGCACGATGCCCATCCGTGATCCAACTTTCCTTGCAAGGAGTATCGTCCATGCGAGCGCTTGATGCTGCGCGTCTTGCATTTATCCTCATCCTCATCAGTCCCGCCGTTCATGCCGCCGAGCCCGCGCATGACCACGACATCAAGGGCCTCTATCTCATGACCGACTATCCGTCGGTCACGGTGCGGCCGGGGACCACCACCAACATTTCGTTGCGCTTGCAGGACTACGGCCTGTCGCCTGAGCGCTATCAGCTTTCGGTCGCGGGCGTGCCTGCGGGGTGGACCGCAACGCTGCTTGGTGGCGGGCAGCCGGTCGGCGCGGCGATGCCTGCGCCCGACTCCAGTGTCGCGTTGCAGCTCAGGCTCGACGTCCCCGCAAACAGCGATCTCAGTCCGCAGACGCTCACGGTGAAGGCGCAAGGGCAGGGGACGAACGCGGAGCTGCCGATCGCGGTGTCGCTCGCCAAGGAACTGCCGGCCAAGCTCAGCGTGAAATCGAGCCTGCCATCGCTGCGCGGAAGTCCGAAATCCAATTTCGACTACACGCTCTCGATCAAGAACGACTCGGGCCGCAATCTCGTCGCAAGTTTTGCCGCGGAAGCGCCGGCCAATTTCGAGACCTCATTCATAGAGGCCTATGGCACGCAGGAGCTGTCTTCGATCCCCATCGACGCCGGCCAGTCCAAGGACATCAAGCTGAAAGTGCGGCCGCCCAGCACGATCGACGCCGGGCATTTCCCTGTGAAGGTGACGGTGAAGGCCGAGGACGTCTCTGCGTCCACCGAACTCGCGCTCGACGTGGTCGGCCAGCCGCAACTTCAGGTCTCCGGCCGCGACGGCCTGTTGAGCGCCCGCGCCGTCGCAGGCCAGCAAAGCTCGATCCCGATCGTCGTGACCAACACCGGCACGGCGCCCGCCGAGAACATCGCGCTTGTGGGCACTGCGCCGAGCGGCTGGAAGGTGACGTTCGAGCCGAAGGCCATCGAGCGCCTCGTCCCCGGCAAGGACGCCGAGGTGCAGGCGCTGGTGACGCCGAGCGACAAGTCGCTCGCCGGCGACTATCAGGCCACGATCCGTGCCACCTCGCGCGGCGAAAACGCCTCGAGCCAGTTCCGCGTCACCGTCGGCACCTCGACGGTATGGGGCATGGCGGGCGCCGGTGTGATCGGCGTCGCGCTGTTGTTGATGCTGGGTGCGGTTGCGAGGTTCGGACGGCGATGAACAGCAATTCGCAGAACCAGACAGTGACTCCCGACGCTGTGATCAGCGCGCGCGGCCTGACGCGGCGCTACGACAAGACGGCGGTCGTGGACGCCATCGATTTCGATATCGCAAAGGGCGAAGTGTTCGGCCTGCTTGGCCCGAACGGTGCCGGCAAGACCACGACCATCCTGATGATGCTCGGCCTGACCGAGATTTCCTCGGGCTCGGTCAGCGTGCTCGGTTTCGATCCGGCGCGCCAGCCGCTACAAGTCAAGCGACGTGTCGGCTATCTGCCGGATGCGGTCGGCTTCTACGACCAGCTCACGGCCGCCGAAAACCTCGCTTACACTGCGAAGCTGATGGGCCTGTCGCGGGCTGAGCGGGCGCGGCGGATCGCGGCGGCACTTGCGCGCGTCGGGCTTGCCGAGGTCGCGGAGCGGCGGGTCGCCACCTTCTCGCGTGGCATGCGCCAGCGGCTCGGGCTTGCGGAGATCATCGTCAAGCGCGCCGAGATCGCGATCCTCGACGAGCCGACTAGCGGGCTCGACCCGCAGGCCACGCTGGAATTCCTCGCGCTGATCGGCGAGCTCAAGGCCGAAGGCATCACGGTGCTGCTCTCGTCCCACATGCTCGATCAGGTGCAGCGCATCTGCGACCGCGTCGCGCTGTTCCAGGCTGGACGCATCGTGCTGATGGGCTCGGTGCCGGAGCTGTCGGTCAAGGTGCTCGGCGCGGGGTTTGTGGTCGAGGTGGAGGCCGAAGGCGCGGGAATCGCGCGAAGGCTCGCGATGATTCCGGGCGTGACTCAGGTCGAGACGCTTGCCGCCGATCGCTTCCGCATGACCGCCGAGCGCGACGTGCGGCCGGACGCGGCGCGCGCGGTGGTCGCAGTCGACGGCGCGCTCAGGCGGCTGTCGGTCGACGAGCCGAGCCTGGAGGCAATCTATGCGCGCTATTTCCAGGCCCAGCCCACGGGAGACGTTCGTCATGCGGCGTGAGGGATCACCGTTCCAGGGCTTGTCCACGGTCTTCGTCAAGGAGCTGGCGGACCACATCTCCAGCGTTCGCATGCTGATGCTGCAATTGCTCATCGTCTTCACGGCGCTCGCTGCTCTCTACGAGGCGATCAACAGTCTCAGGCAGAACACGGCGGAAGATCCCTTCCTGCTGCTGCGCCTCTTCACCACCGACCAGGCGCCGCTGCCGTCCTTCGTCGCGATCCTCGGTTTCCTTATTCCGCTGATGGCGATCGGGCTTGGCTTCGACGCGGTCAACAGCGAGCACAACCGGCGGACCTTGTCGCGCATCCTGGCGCAGCCGATCTATCGCGATGCGCTGCTGATGGGCAAATATCTCGCAGCCCTCGCCACCATCGGCATCAGCCTTGCGGCGCTGTGGCTGCTGGTGATCGGTCTCGGCCTGATCTTCCTCGGCGTGCCGCCCGGCGGCGAGGAGATCGCGCGGTCGCTGGTGTTTCTGGTCGTGGCGATCTTCTATGCCGGCGTCTGGCTCTCGCTCGCCATGCTGCTTTCGATCGTGTTCCGCTCGCCCGCGACCGCCGCGCTGGTTGCCCTCGGCCTCTGGCTGTTCCTGACCGTGCTGTGGCCGATGCTGGCGCCGGCGCTGGCCCAGGCCATCGCGCCGCCGGATCCGCGCTATGCGATGCTCGGCCTCAACGATCCGGTGACCGCAGTGTGGACGCAGGAGCTGTTGCGGCTGTCGCCGAACGATCTGTTCGGGGAAGCAATGCTGGCGGTGCTCTCGCCGACCACGCGTGCGTTGGGGCCGGTCTTCATCGACCAGCTCCGCGGCGCAGTGATGGGCGCACCATTGCCGTTCGGCGAAAGCGTCATGATTGCCTGGCCGCAGACCGTGGGCCTCGTCGCCGGCACCATCGTTCTGTTTGTCTTCGGCTACGTCCTGTTCCAGCGGCAGGAAGTGAGGGCGTGAGATAGCCGCGAGCAAGGTGAGAGGGGAGGGAACGGAGAGAGCCTGCGTTGGGCTTACGCTACCGTTTGCTGACTTTCTCCCAGAGCCACTTCGCCACCGCATCGGGCGATGAGTTCGCGTCATTGCCGCTGGCACGCAGATTGGCTTCGCGCATGTCGGCGATGTCGATCCGATCGATCAGCGGCTTCAGCGCGGCCTTGAGCCGCTCGTCGTTGGCGCGCTTGGGGGCGAGCAACAGAATGGCGTCGTAGGGCGGGATCGCGTTCTTGGGATCGTCGAGCGCCACGAGGTCGTATTTTGCGATCAGGCCGTCGCTGGTGTAGCCCGCAATGACGTCGACCTCGCCGCTCGCGACCGCTGCATACATGAAATCGGGCTGCATCTGCCGCTGGGCGCGGAAGACGAGGCCGTAGGCGTCGCGCAGGGCCGCCCATTCCGGGCGCGAGAAGAATTCGTAGTCGCCGGCAATCGACATGTCTTGCGCATGCGCGGCGAGGTCGGCGGCGGAGTGAATGCCGAGCGCCTCGGCGCGCTTGCGCGGCATCACCAGCGCATAGGCGTTCTCGAATCCGAGCTCGCCGAGCAGCGTGATGTTCTCTTTGGCCAGCGCGGTCTTCAGCTCCTCGATCAGCTCCTTGCGCGGCTTGATATCCGAGCGGTGCAACTGATTGGCCCAGAGCGTGCCGGAATAGTCGACATAGAGATCGATGTCGCCGGCCTTCAATGCCTCGAAGGCGACGTTCGAGCCGAGGCCCGAGCGCGTCGTTGCGGGCAGGCCCGCGGCCGCCAGGCGATCCCGAATCAGGGCCGACAGCACGTATTGCTCGGCGAATGTCTTGGCGCCGACGACGTAAGCCGGCGACGAGCGCCCGAGCGAGGGCACCAGCGTCGCGGCGACCAGCGCCGCAATCCCGACGCCGCCGAGCGTCGTGCGCAGGCGGCTGCGATTGCGCAAGCCGGTTTCGATCAGGCCGAGCAGTTGGTCGACCGCAAGCGCCAGCACGGCCGAGGCAAAACAGCCGAACAGCACGAACACCCAGTTCTGGGTTTGCAGGCCGGCGAAGATGTAATTGCCGAGGCTGGTCTGCCCGATCGGCGTCGACAATGTTGCCGTGCCGATCACCCACACGGCGGCGGTGCGGATGCCCGCCATCATCACCGGCAGCGCCAGCGGCAGTTCGACCATGGCAAGCGATTGTCGCGGCGTCATGCCGACGCCTTGGGCGGCTTCAAGCAAGGCGGGATCGATGCCGTTCAACCCGGTGATGCCGTTGCGCAGCACCGGCAGCATGGAATAGAGCGCCAGCGCCAGCATCGCCGGCAGGAAGCCGAAGGCCGAGAAGGATATGCCGAACCAGGCGAACGTCGCGGAGGCCGCGAGCAGCAGCAGCGGATAGAACAGCGCAAGCAGCGCCAGCCCCGGCACGGTCTGCACGATGCTCGCGAGCGCGAGCAATATGTTGCGCGCTACCGGGCGGTTGCGGCAGAGGATCGCGAGCGGCAGGCTCACGATAAGCCCGAGCGCGAGCGCGGCAAGACTCACCCGCACATGATTGCCGAGATAGTCCGGCAGATGCGCCAGCGCCTCGCCCCAGCGCGGATCGGAGAAGAGGCTCATGCCGCACCACCCTGCGGCAGCCGCTCGTTCAGCCGCGCGACCTGGCGCCGCGGCGTGCGCAACAGCTCCAGCACATACGCATCGTGGCTTCGGCCGAGCTCCGCGGGCGTGCCCTGTGCGAGCAGCTTCCCGGCACGCATCACCGCGATGCGGTCAGCAAGCAAGATCGCTTCCGTCATGTCATGGGTGATCATGACCGTCGTCAGGCCGAGCTTGTGATGCAGCGCACGATAGTCTTCGCCGAGCGCGTCGCGAGTCAGGGGATCGAGCGCGCCGAACGGCTCGTCCATCAGCACAATGCGCGGCCGTGCCGCGAGCGCCCGCGCCACCCCGACGCGCTGGCGCTGTCCGCCGGACAGGTCTTGCGGCAATCGATCGCGATGCTGGGTGCGGTCGAGCCGCACCAGGTCGAGCAGTTCATCCACGCGTGCGGCAATCTCTCGCGGCGGGATGCTCAGCAGCTTCGGCGTGATGCCGATATTGTCGGCGACGCTCAGATGCGGAAACAGCCCGCCGCTCTGGAAGACGTAGCCAATGCGCCGCCGCAGCGCGACCGGGTCGACGCGGCTGATATCCTCGCCCTCGACGTTGATCGTGCCACGGTCGGCCTCGATCAGCCGGTTGGTCAGTCGCAGCAGGGTGGTCTTGCCCGAGCCGGAGCCGCCGACGATGGCCAGAAACTCACCCTCGGCGACGTCGAGCGAAACGCCGTCGACGGCCACGACCGGGCCGAAGTATTTCGCGACATGCGCATAACCGATCACGGGCTTGGAGGGCATCGGTGCGGACCCAGCCTTGCACTCCCGCAAGGGGAGACTGATGGAGGCGACCCCGCATGCGTACCACGCTTGGCCGCTCGATTGAACTTGCCGGCGCAAGCGGGTAAGGCATCCGCCAAGAGCTGGGAGGAAATCGGCATATGACAACGCCCACGGCGGTGGCGCTCGAGGATACGAAAGTCGCATTCCGGCTGGGCGACGGGCGCGTCTATACCGCGGTCGAAGAGGCGCGGCTCACCGTCGGCCAGGGTGAGTTCGTCGCCATCGTCGGCCCGACCGGCTGCGGCAAATCCACGCTGCTCAACGTCGCCGCGGGGTTGCTGAAGCCCGCCGCCGGCAGCGTCAAGGTGTTCGACCGGCCGCTTGCCGGCCTGAACCGGGATGCCGGCTATTTGTTCCAGGCCGATGCGCTGTTCCCCTGGAAGACGGCCATCGACAACGTCGCAATCGGCCCCGAGATCAAGGGCACGCCACGCCCCGAAGCGCTAGCACGCGCGCAAAAATGGCTGACCTTGGTCGGGCTCGGCGCGTTCGCGGGCCGCTACCCGCACATGCTCTCAGGCGGCCAGCGAAAGCGCGTGGCGCTGGCTCAGGTGCTGATCCGCGATCCAAAAATCCTGCTGATGGACGAGCCGTTTGGCCCGCTCGATGCCCAGACCCGGCAGGTCATGGGCAATCTCCTGCTCGAGCTCTGGAGTGCCGACCGCAAGGCGGTGCTGTTCGTCACCCATGACCTCGAGGAGGCGATCGCACTCGCCGACCGCGTCGTGATCATGTCCGCGGGACCGTCCTCGCGCATCATCGGCGACTGGCGCGTAGAGCTTGCACGCCCGCGCGACATTTTCGAGGTGCGGCTGGACAAGGAGTTCCATGCGCTCCATCGCGAGATCTGGAGCGTGCTCAAGGACGAGGTGATGAAGGGCTACGCACAATCCACCCAGGCGGAGGCGGTCTGATGTCGCGCCTCACGCTGCTCTCGCTGCAAATGCTGGTCGCCGTGGTTGCGATCGTGCTGTGGCAGGTGCTCTCTACCGTTCCGGTGTTCGGAAAGATCCTGTTGCCGCCGTTCTTCTTCTCCAACCCGGCCGACGTGTTCAGCCAGATCGTCAAATGGTTCGCGAGCGGCGTGATCTGGAAGCATCTCTGGATCACGCTCTGGGAGTCGATTCTCGCCTTCGTGATCGGCTCGCTCGGCGGCGTGCTGGTCGGCTTCTGGTTCGCGCGGCAGCCGTTGGTCGCCGCCGTGTTCGATCCCTACGTCAAGATGGTCAACGCCCTGCCGCGCGTGGTGCTCGCGCCGATCTTCGCGCTGTGGCTTGGCCTCGGCATCTGGTCCAAGGTCGCGCTCGGCGTGACGCTGGTGTTCTTCATCGTGTTCTTCAACGTCTATCAGGGCGTCAAGGAGGTCAGTCGCACGGTGCTGGACAATGGCCGCATGCTCGGCATGAGCGAGCAGCAGTTGATGCGGCACGTCTATTGGCCCTCGGCGCTGTCGTGGATGTTCTCCTCGCTGCACACCTCCGTCGGCTTTGCCGTGGTCGGCGCCGTGGTCGGCGAATATCTCGGCTCTGCCGCCGGCCTCGGCTATTTGATTCAGCAGGCCGAAGGCGTGTTCGACGTCGCCGGCGTGTTTGCAGGGATGTTCGTGCTGTCGGCCTTCGTTCTCCTGATCGACATGGGCGTGACGATGGTCGAGCGCCGGCTTCTCGTGTGGCGCCCGTCCGCCGCGGACGGGCGAGGCTAGTGATGTGATGGTGCGATCGTTGCCGGACCCGCGCAGGGATGCGGGCCCGGACATGTGTGTGAGCCTCTCCAGCTCAGTCCAGAAGCTTGGTGTCGTCGGGCGCCTGCGGCGGTGTCTTGATCGCGATCGCCTTGACCTGTCCGCTGATCGGCTTGGTGCCACCATGCGGCGTCCCCTTCGGGATGATCACGAGGTCGCCCGGCTTTACCGTTACCTCCTTGTCGCCGAGCCAGATCGTCCCGGTCCCGTCCAGGATGTACTGGATCTCGTTGGTGTTGGGGTGCAGATGCTTGGGCACGTTGCCGACCTGGATCGAGACGGTGGCGCCGTCTGCGGCCATGAACATCTTGGAGCGGTAGCCGACCTCGTTCGCTGGCCCGAGCGCATCGCCTTGCATCTCGCCGGTGTGGATGAGTTGCGCGGTGATGTTCTCGGCAGCCCACGCCGGCTGGAACAGGTAGGTCACGCCGCACCCTGCGGCGAAGGCGGCGGCGAGTGAGGCGGCGATTGCGATGCGGTTCATGGATGATTCTCCCGATAAAGGGTTGTTGTTGTGTCGTCATGCTATTGCGCCGAAAGTCCGATGGCCAGTGCGCTGGCCAGCGCTTCTCAAGCCAGTTCCGCTGCTCTAATGTGCCGCCAGCCGAACGGAGGAAACCAATGAAGAACACGATTGCCAGGCTCGCGGGCGCGCTGCTCGCGCTTACACTCACTACCGGATTCGCCGCAGCGCAGAGCAAGGTCACCATCGCGGTCGGCGGCGGCTCCTGCCTGTGCTACCTGCCGACGGTGCTGGCAAAACAGCTCGGCGAGTACGAGAAGGCCGGCGTCAATGTCGACCTCGTCGACCTCAAGGGCGGCTCGGATGCGCTCAAGGCCGTGCTCGGTGGCAGCGCGGACGTCGTCTCCGGTTATTTCGACCATTGCGTCAACCTCGCCGCCAAGAAGCAGGAGTTGCAGTCTTTCGTGGTCTATGATCGCTATCCCGGCCTCGTGCTGGTGGTCGCGCCCTCGCATACCAACGAGATCAAGTCGGTAAAGGATCTCGCCGGCAAGAAAGTCGGCGTCAGTGCGCCCGGCTCCTCGACCGATTTCTTCCTGAAATACCTTCTGAAGAAGAACGGGCTAGATCCCGCCGGCACCGCCGTGATCGGCGTTGGCCTGGGTGCGACCGCGGTCGCGGCCATGGAGCAGGGCCAGATCGATGCGGCCGTGATGCTCGATCCCTCCGTCACCGTGCTCCAGGGCAGCCACAAGGACCTGCGCATCCTCAGCGACACCCGTACGCAGAAGGATACGCTCGAGACGTTTGGCGGCGAATATCCGGGCGGCGCGCTGTACTCGACGGCGGCCTGGGTCGCCAGCCACGAGAAGGAGACGCAGGCGCTGACCAATGCGATGCTGAACACGCTCGCCTGGATCCATTCGCACTCGCCGGAAGACATCATGGCGAAGATGCCCGAGGAGATGGTCGGCAAGAACAAGGAGCTCTATCTCGCCGCGCTGAAGAACACGATCCCGATGTTCTCCGAAACCGGCAAGATGGACCCGAAGGGCGCAGACGCCGTGCTTGCGGTCTTCAGTGTCGGCTCGCCCGAGGTTGCGAATGCCAAGATCGACGTCAGCAAGACCTTCACCAACAAATTCGTCGAGCAGGCCAAGAAGACCACGGGGATGAATTCCAAGTAAATGCCAAGCAATTGACGTGAAGCGCTGATATGCAGGTGTCATGACGTCTCCCGCCATTCATCGCGTCACGACGCTTGATCTCACCGTGGAAGCGCAGGCGTGGCCGTTCGCACAGGAACGGAGCGCCGACATCGCGGGCCATTTTGCCGAGAAGCAGCGCGAGCGACCGCAGATCTGGAACGGCCGCATCCTGCTCGGGCGCGATCCCGTGCTGGCGGGCGGCCATTTCTCTGCGCGCTATTTCGAGGCAGATTTCGCCAGTTTTCTCGCGTGGCGAGATTGGGGTTTTCCCGACAAGGCCGTGTTCAACGGCTTTGGCATGGGTGCGCTGCGCGCCAGCGATGGTGCCTTCGTGCTGGGCGTGATGGGCGAGCATACGGCAAATGCGGGGCGCATCTATTTCCCGTCGGGCACGCCGGACCTCGATGACATCAAGGATGGTACGCTCGACATCCCCGGTAGTGTGGTGCGTGAGGTCGAGGAGGAGACCGGGCTCACGGCTGCCGACTACCAGGCCGAAACGCATTGGCATTGCGTGGTGTCGGGACCCGCGATTGCCCTGATCCGGATCCTGGACCTGAAGCTTTCGGGTGAAGCGATCCGCGCCTGGATCGAGGCCAACCTCGCCGCGCAGGAGCATCCGGAGCTTGCCGGCATTCACCTGGTCCGCGGGCTCGGTGATCTGACGCCAGCCATGCCGCGCTTTGTCACGGCCTTCATCGAGCAGCAGTTCGCCGCGCGCTGACGCCTCAAGCCCGCGACGCTATTCGGCTTGACATCGCATCTCCCAGCCCATGTGATGGGCGAAAAGCAAAAGCAAGAAGACTGCAACGCACAATCGCCCAGGGAGGTTTTGATGCGCATGCGCATGGCTGCCCGCTTGGTACGTCACTTAGTACAAGGGCTGATGGTCGCGATCGCGGCGACGGGCTTGGCGGTGTCTGCCCAGGCCCAGGAGAAGAAGATCAAGATCGGCGTGATTTTCGACCTGACGGGCCCGCTCGCCGGCGGCGGCTCCGAGCTCGAGTATATCGGCACCAAGATCATCCTCGATCAGTTTTCCAAGACCGGCGTCGAAGGCTACAAGGTCGAGGCCGTTTACGCCGATGCCCAGAGCAAGCCCGACGTCGCCATCAACGAATCCGTTCGCCTGCTCGAGCAGGAGAAGGTCGACATGGTGCTCGGCTTCTTCTCCTCCGCGCAATGCGTTCCGGTCGCGGCCCGCGTCGAACAGTTGAAGAAGTTCATGTGGATGACGACCTGCATCTCGTCCGCCGTGTTCGCCGACAAGAACTACAAATACGTGTTTCGCCCGCAGGCGAGCGGTGACCAGTTCGGCATGATGACGATGGACTTCATCGCGCAGAATTCCAAGGAGAAGTTCGGCAAGGAGCCGAAGGACCTGCGCGTCGCCATTATCCACGAGGACGGCTCCTACGGCGTCGACGTCGCCAAGGGCAACGAGGCCGGCGCCAGGAAGGCCGGCTTCAACGTCGTGCTGAAGGAGGGCTACTCCGCGACTGCGCCCGACCTTTCGGCGCTGGTCACGAAGCTCAAGCGCGCCAAGCCCGACGTGATTTTCCACACCGGCTACAATCCAGACATCACGCTCCTGCTTCGCCAGGCGCGCGAGCAGGGTCTGAAGTTCGGCGCGCTGATGGGGCATGGTGCGGGCTACGGCGTCTATGAGAAGCTGAAGGAGGGTATGGGGGCTGACGCCAACTACATCTTCAACACCGATCCGATCTCGATTTGGCTCGCCAATCAGAAGACCATGGACCCGAAGCTCACGCCCGTGATCAAGATGGTCGGCGAGGAGTTCGACAAGCTCAAGCCGGGCGTCGCAATCCGCTCCGCCCATGTCGGGATCGGTGCGTCCAACACCTACGTCTTCATGGCGGATGTTCTGCCCCGTGCGATCAAGAAGTATGGCGGCGTCGATCCCGACGCTTTGCGCAAGGCGGCGCTCGATACCGACATCCCCGAAGGCGGCACCATGCTCGGCTTCGGCGTGAAGTTTTTTGGCGAGGGCACGCCGATGGCGGGCCAGAACGAGCGGTCGTTCCCAGTCGTGATCCAGTATCTCGATGACAAATCCTATGTGGTGTGGCCCAAGAGCCAGATGCAGCGCGAGGCCGTGCTGCCGCTGCCGAAGGGCACCACCTACAGCAACCAGTAGCGCGAGACGCGGCGGAGGGATGCGGTGCTGGAAGTTAGCGGGCTGGTGAAACGTTTTGGTGGCTTCACGGCCGTCAACAACGTCTCCTTCAGGGTCGATCAGGGCGAGATCCTCGGCCTGATCGGTCCCAACGGCTCGGGCAAGAGCACCATCTTCAACATGCTCTCGGGCACGCTGACCCCGACTGCCGGCTCGATCCTGTTCGCGGGAGTCGAGATCGCGGGGCTCGCGCCGCACCGGATCATCAATCGCGGCATCGGCCGCACCTTCCAGATCCCGCGACCGTTTCGCCGCCTGACGATCTTCGAGAACGTCGCGCTCGCCGGCTATTACGGGCAAGATCGCCATAGCCGGGCCAAGGCCGAGGAGGCCGCCGAGCGCGCGCTCGCCATGGTTGGTCTGCCGACCGATCGGCGCGCGAGCGTCGATGGTCTGGGGGCCGCAGGGCTCAAGAAGCTCGAGTTGGCAAAGGCGCTCGCCACGGGACCAAAGCTGCTGCTTGCCGATGAAAGCCTCGGTGGCCTTGATGAAGCCGAGATGGACCAGGCCGCGGACATGCTGCGAAAGATCCGCGACGATCTCGGCATCACCATCATTTGGGTCGAGCACATCATGGGCGTTTTGATGCGCGTGGTCGACCGGGTGATGGTGCTCGATCACGGCGAGAAGATTTCGGAGGGGCTGCCGAGCGCAGTCGCCAGCGACGTGCGGGTGATCGAGGTCTATCTCGGCACCGACGCCGAGACCACGCAAGCCGCGGCCGCCGAAGCGCGCCGCCGCGCCGGAGGGTAAGCCATGCTGGAGCTTCGATCCGTCGACGCCGGCTATGGCAGCTTTCAGGCACTCTTCGGCGTCAATCTCGACGTCAAGGCCGGCGAGGCAGTCGGCGTGATCGGCCCGAACGGTGCTGGCAAGACCACCTTGATGCGGGTGATCTCGGGCCTGATCCGCCCCGTGCGCGGATCGATCAAGATGGAAGGCGTCGATGTCCTGACGACGCCGGCGCACCGCATCGTCAGTCTCGGCATTGCGCATGTGCCGGAGAACCGGCGGCTGTTTCCGCAACTGTCGGTCGACGACAATCTCAAGATGGGCGCTTTCATGAAGGAGGCACGCCACAAATACGCCGAGCGGCTCGAGATCGTCTTCGAGCTGTTTCCGCGCCTGAAGGAACGCCGACACCAGATGGCCGGCACCATGTCGGGTGGCGAGCAGCAGATGTGTGCGATCGGGCGCGCGCTGATGTCGGATCCAAAACTCCTGCTGCTTGACGAGCCCTCCGCGGGCCTCGCCCCCGTGGTCGTGCAGCAGGTGTTCGAGCTCGTGAAACGCATTCGCGCGAGAGGTCTGACGGTTCTGATCGTCGAGCAGAACGTCCAGCAGGTGCTGCGCGTGGTCGACCGCGCGTATCTGATCGAGGCTGGATCGATCCGCGCGTCCGGCAGCTCGGCCGCCATGCTGGCGAGCGACACGGTCAAGGAAGCTTATCTCGGGGTTTGAAGGAGCGGGCAGGGCAGATGCAGGCATTTCTTGATATCTTCGACATCTATTTGCTCGAGGCGGTGATCAACGGCATCCTGCTCGGCGGCGTGCTGGCGCTGCTCGCGCTCGGACTGAACCTGATCTTCGGGGTCATCGACGTGACCTGGATCTGTTATGCCGAGCTCGTGATGATCGGCATGTACGCCATGTACTTCATGGTCCAGTACTACGGCCTCAGCTATTTCATCGCCGCGCCCTTCACCATCCTTCTGGTCGCGCTGCTCGGTGCGGCGCTGCATTATCTCGTCATCGCGCCACTTTTGACCGCGCCGCCGATCAACCAGTTGCTTGCAACCGGCGGCGTGCTGTTCGTGCTCCAGAGCTTCGCGACCGTCGCTTTCGGCATCGATTTCCGCAATCTCGGCATCCGCCTGCCCGTGCTCGCCCTCGGCGACATGAATTTCAGCTATGCCCGGCTGTTGTCCTTCATCGCGGCGCTGGTCGGCATGGTCGCCGTCTATCTGTTCATGACACGCACCTTCACGGGCACGGCGATCCGCGCCATCTCCCAGGACCGCCAGATCATGGCGCTGATGGGCGTCGATACGAAGAGGATCTACATCGTCACCTCGGCGCTCGGTGGCGCGCTCGCAGGCCTCGCCGCGTGCCTCCTGGTGCTGCAATACGACGTACATCCCTTCGTCGGCCTGTCGTTCGGGCCGATTACCTTCCTGATCTGCGTGCTCGGCGGACTCGGCAATTTCATCGGCGGCTTCATCGCCGCCTTCGTCTTCGCTGAGATCATCTCGCTTGGCGGACTGTTCTCCGACCTCGAATGGGGCTACGTGCTGGCGTTCGCCTTCTTCATCGTCATGATGTTCATCCGGCCCGCCGGCCTGCTCGCGAGGCGCCGATGACGAGACCGGCGCAGCTTGCCGCATGGGCGGTCGGTCTTGCGGCGCTCGTCATGCTGCCGTTCGTTTATCGCGATCCCTACCACCTGCACATACTGGTGCTGATCCTGATCTGGTCCTTTGCCTACACATCCTGGTCGATGATGGGGCGGTTCGGTCTGGTGTCGCTCGGCCACGGTGGCTTCATGGGGATCGGCGCCTATGTCACTGCGCTATTATGGAATCATCTGGGGCTATCGCCCTGGATCGGCATTCCCATCGGCATGGTCGCGGCCGGTGCGCTGGCGCTCATCGTCGGCTATCCCTGCTTCCGGTTCCGGATCACTGGACACTATTTCGTGCTGGTGACGCTCGCGCTCTCCGGAATCGTGCTCCAGGTCATTACAGCCACGCGCGACTGGACCGGCGGCTCGCTCGGCTATACGCCCAACCGTGCGGCAGGCAACAGGCTTTGGGCGCTCCAGTTCGATGACAAGACGACCTGGTATCTGGTCGCGCTTGCGGTCTGGGTCGCAGGTCTCGTGGTCTGGCACTGGATCGATCGCGGCATGGGCCGGTACGCGCTGGAGGCGATCTCGGAGGACGAGGACGCTGCTGCCGCCGTCGGCGTCAACGTCACCGCGGAGAAGCTGAAGATAACGCTGGTCAGCGCGCTGATGACCGCGCTTGCGGGCGCCATCTACTGCCAATACCAGATGTTCATCACGCCTGATACGGTGAGCGGCATCGCGGTGTCGCTCCAGATGGTGTTCGCAGCCATCGTCGGCGGCCTCTTCGTCTCGCTCGGGCCGACGGTCGGTGCCATCATCACAATCCTGCTCGCAGAATCCTTGCGCATCGGATTTGGAACCAAGGCCGTCGGCTGGGACAATCTCGTTTATGGCGTGCTGCTCGTCCTTTTCATCATATTCCTCCCGAAGGGCATTCTTGGTAGCCTGCTGGAACGATTGAAGCCGCAACGCAAACCGTCTTCGAGCTCATGAACAAGAAACCGTCCAAAACGCTCGCCGCAGGGCTCGCCGAATTCATCGCGCCATTCCGTTACGATGGTTCGGGCAAGTTTCATCTGAGGGGCCACAAGACGAACGAGAACGGCGGTCTCGATAAGGACGAGGCGCAAAAGATTCTCGAGGTCAACAAGAAACATCTCGCCGATTTCCAGGAGAAGCTCTACGCGCAGGACCGCTGGTCGGTCCTGATCATCATCCAGGGCATGGACGCGGCCGGCAAGGACAGTGCGATCAAGGCGCTGTTCGAAGGCATCAACCCGCAGGGCTGCGAGGTTCATGCGTTCAAGGCGCCGACCAGCCACGAGCTCGACCATGATTTTCTCTGGCGCCACGTCGTTGCGCTGCCACCGCGCGGCCTGATCGGAATATTCAATCGCTCCCATTACGAGGAATGCCTGGTGACGCGCGTTCATCCGGAGGTTCTTGCCAAGGAGAAGCTGCCGCCCGGGCTCGTCACCAAGAACATCTGGCGCGAGCGGTTCGAGGACATCTCCGGCTTCGAGCGCTACCTCGTGCGCAATGGCACTGTCGTGCTGAAATTCTTCCTCAACCTGTCCAGGGAGGAGCAGCGCCAGCGCTTCCTCGACCGGCTGGAGGATCGCTCCAAGCAGTGGAAGTTCTCGATGGACGACATCAAGGAGCGTGCGCTGTGGCCGCGCTATCAGGCGGTGTATCAGGATATCGTCCGGCACACCGCGACACCCCATGCACCCTGGTATGTCGTGCCCGCCGATCACAAATGGTTCGCGCGCGTTGTCATCGGCTCCGTCATCGTCGCAGCGCTCGAGCGACTTGATCTGCAGTTTCCTCGGGCCGACAGGGCTTCGCTGCGGGAGTTCAAGGCTGTGCAGCACGCCTTGGAGGGTGAAGCGAAGGTAGGGAGGAAGCGGGCAAGGTGAGGGGCAACGGCAGCAAGAACGTCAAAAACGTCAACTTCGCGCTGCAGGGCGGCGGAGCGCACGGCGCGTTTGTGTGGGGCGTGCTCGACCTCGTACTGGAGGATGGAAGGCTCGCAATCGAGGCGATCAGCGCGACCAGCGCCGGCGCAATGAATGCGGTAGCGATGGCTTCGGGCATGGCGCTCGGCGGTGCCGATGCCGCGCGCGAGAATCTGCACCGGTTCTGGTACGAGGTTTCGCGCATGGACATGGTGTACGACCTGTTCTCGCCGCTCAACCAGTGGATCCAGGCTCTCAAGCTGCCGCCGGAGTATCATCCGGTGCACTCCTTCATCCATACCCTGACCCACACGGTGCCGCCGAACGTTCTCAACCCCTTCAATTTCAATCCGTTGCGCGCGCTGTTGCAGCGGGTCGTCGATTTCGACCGGCTGAATTCCTCGGCGGATGCGCCCCAGCTCTTCCTCACGGCCACCAATATCCGCACCGGCAAGATCAAGGTGTTCCAGCCGCCGCACTTGAGTGCGGACGCCGTGCTCGCCTCGGCCTGCCTGCCGCCCTATTTCCAGGCCGTCGAGATCGATGGCGAGCATTATTGGGACGGCGGCTATCTGGGTAATCCTGCGATCTTTCCCCTGATCTATCGCAAGGGCAGCCACGACGTCATCATCGTGCAGGTCACCGCGATCCGGCGCGACGAGCTGCCGGCGAGCGCCGCCGACGTGCTCCACCGCATCAACGAGATCAGCTTCAATTCGTCATTGATGCGCGAGATGCGCGCGATCGCCTTTGCGACGAAGCTGATCGACAATGGGGAGCTCGACAAGGACACGCATAGCCGCATGTACATGCACTGGATCGGCAACGATCAGTTGATGTCGCAGCTCGGGACTGCGACGCAATTCCACCCGGAATGGAGCCTGCTGTGCCGCTTGCGCGACGAGGGCCGCGACGCGGCGCGGGGCTGGCTCGACAGGCACTTCGGTCAGATCGGCAATGCTTCGACCGTCGATCTGACCGAGATGTTTCTCTGAGCCTTCCCCAACGCAGGGAATCGCCGAGAGGTTGGCCCGGTCAATACCCGCGACCCCACCAGTAGCAGAAGCGCTCGACGTTGGCGGCAAGGCCGTTCTCGTAGTTTGCCCACTTCTCGTATTTCGGCAGCTTGACCTCCTTCATCGCGGTGTCGAAGCATTTGCCGGCATCAGCAGCCTTCTTCACCTCGGCGGAGAGATCTTCCATGTAGGCGATGTCGTCCTGCACGTCCTTCTTGGTGCCGAGGCGTCCGCCGGCATTGGGATGCCCGGGGATCATCCGCTCCCAGTCGAGCGAAGCGAGCTTCTTGAGCGAAGCGATATATTCCAGCGGCGAGGCGTTGTCGGGGATGTTGCGGAACTGGATTGATTCGATCGGCGCGAAGTCGACGACGAAGACCAGCTTCTCCTTCGGCAGCCGCATCACCAGCGAATTATCCGAATGATTGCGGCCGACATAGATCAGCTCCAGCGTGGTGCCGCCGAGCGTGATGGTCTTCTTGTCGTCGACGACCTGATCAGGCATCACGACATCAGCTAGCAGCGCGTTCTGCTTCTTCAAGTCGAGCCAGCGCTCCTTCAGCCGCCGGTGCGCGATGAAGGTGGCGCCGAGGTCCTTGAACGCCTGGCCGCCCGCGGCGTGGTCGTAGTGATGATGGCTGTAGATGACGTATTTGATTGGCTTGTCGGTGACGGCCTTGATGGCGTCGATATAGGGCTTTGCAGGACGCTCATACGAGATCGGATCGGTGGCGATCACGCCCTGCGGGGTCACAACGAACATCGACTGGTGACCGCCGTAGCGGAAGATGTAGACGTTCTCGGTGCCCTCGACCTTCCTGGTCGAGACCTGCGGGGAATTTTGCGCGGATGCAGAGCCAATTCCGGTGAAGATCGCGGCTATGACGGCGAGGCGATGGACGATTTTCATCTGTGATTTTTCCGGCTGAAAATATCGGCGCAGGAGGAAGATGCTCTCATCGATACAAACGCCGGTGGAACCGGTTTATTCCGATCATGGAACGTGCGCGCCATCACTTCACATTTGCCCACTGCGTCATCGTTCCCGCTTGACAGTTCTATGTCACGGGAGGAGCATGCGTATGGTCGCCGAGCGCGACGCGTAACGTCCATGTCATGAGCAAGGGGAGGTCTATGACACCACCTCCGCAAATCCAGCCGCGTTAAGTGCGATGGAGCTCGTTCGGACTATCGCATAGCGGCGAAATCCGCGAACGGCACGCCGGGTCAAGGTGAAGTGGGCCGCATCAGTGAGGCATGGCCCCTTACCGGCCCGGCGCTGTATTTTTTGCGCATGCCCCAGCTTCTGTCGGCGATGAGGGCGCGGCCTTTCCCGGGCGAAACGCTGGACGTTTTACGTGCCGGGCAAATCACAGTGGTCTACGTTGCTTTGGAGACGGGGGCGCGGTCGCGCGCGCGTCGACGGCGTGTGTCATGCGTCGCAGCAATGCCAAGAGAATGTCGCCGCGACGGCAAACTTCCGACACAGCACCAGAGCGAATAGCGATTATCCGACATGACTCGTACACAAAGGCGGTGCCGGTTCTGACACCGCCTTAGCCATTTCTGGGGACTCATCGTGTCGCAAAGACTGTCTTCGGCGCTTCTCGCTGCCTGCGTCTTCCTCGCGATCTCAACTCTTTCCGGTGCTCGCGCCGAACCGACGCCGCCTGCGACCGGCAATGCTGCGACCCTCTCCCCTGAGCAGGCCCGGCGCGCGCTGGACACATTGCAGGACGATCAGAAGCGTGCCCGGATGATCGATACGCTGCGCGCAATCGCCAGTGTATCGGATCAGCCGCAGGCCACGGCACCCGCGCCCGAGCAGAAGCCGTCCGCTTCGCTGTCAGCCGACGGTCTCGGCGCGCAGCTCCTGCTGACGGTCTCGGAAGAGATCGGCGAGATCTCGCGTCAGGTTGCCGACGTGGCGCGGACACTCACGCATTTTCCGTCGTTCTACTATTGGATCGTGCGGACCGCGAATGACCCCGCCGCCTACAATCTGCTGATCGAGATCGCGTGGAAGCTGGCGTTGGTATTCGGTTGCGCCTTCTGCGCCGAGTGGCTGATTTTCCGCCTGATCAGGCGTCCGGTCGCATTCCTGGAGGCGCGCGTGCCGCAGGCTCCGCACGTGCCCACGCAGGCGCTCCCCATCATCGAACCGCCATTGTCCGTGGCCGCCGAGCCTGAGCTGCATCGCCGCCGCGCCAGTCTGGCCCAGGCATGGCAGCTCCTGCTCCGTCTGCCCTTCGTGCTCGGCCGCCTTGTGCTCGAGTTGCTTCCGGTGTTCGTCTTTGTCGGCATCGCCACGACATTGCTGGGTACCGAGATCGGCGAGCCGGCAACCGTCCGCCTCGTCATCCTCGCCGTCGTCAATGCCTATGCCTTCTCGCGAGGACTGATCTGTCTGGTCCGGGCGCTGGCGAGCCCCTTCGGCCTCTTCCCGGTTCGCGCCGAGACCGCAGCCTATATCGAGATCTGGGCGCGGCGCATCGTCGGCGTCGGCGTCTCCGGCATTGCCTTTGCCAATGTGGCGCTGCTGCTCGGGCTGCATCGGGCCGGCTATGCCGCCCTGCTGCGCATGGTCATGCTGATCGTGCATCTCTTCATCGTGGTCATCATCCTGCAATGCCGCCGCCCGGTCGCCGAGGCCATTCGCGCGCCGGCCGGCCGGCAGGGCCTTGCGGCAAGGGTACGTAATCGCGTTGCCAGCTTCTGGCATTACCTTGCGATCGCGCTCGATCTCGCGCTATGGGCCGTCTGGGCGCTCAACATTCAAAACGGCTATTCGCTGCTGCTCCAATATTTTGTCGGCACCATCGTGGTTGCGTTGATCACGCGCGTCGCCATCATGGTGACGCTGAGCCTGATCGACCGCGGCTTCCGCATCAATCCGGAGATCCTCCAGCGCTTTCCCGGCCTCGAGATCCGCGCCAACCGCTATCTGCCGTTGCTGCGCAAGATCGTCTCGAGCGTCATCGCCTTTATCGGCCTCGTAGCCGTGCTGGAGGTCTGGGGCGTGGATGCCATCGTCTGGTTCTATGGCGGTCAGATCGGCAGCAGGCTCTTGTCTGCGGTCGCGACCATCGGCGTTGCCGCCGCAATCGCGGCCGCGATATGGGAGGCCAGCAACGCGCTGATGGACCGACAGATCAACGCCTTGTCGCGCGAGGGCCATTATGCGCGCGCGGCGCGTCTGCGCACGTTTCAACCGATGCTGCGGACGGCATTGCTATGCTTGATTGCCACCGTCGTCGGTCTCACTGCGCTGAGCGAACTCGGCGTCAATGTCGCGCCGCTCCTGGCGGGGGCAGGCATCGTCGGCATCGCCATCGGCTTCGGCTCGCAAAAGCTGGTGCAGGATCTCATTACCGGCCTGTTTCTCCTGCTCGAGAATACGGTCCAGGTCGGCGACACCGTCAGCGTCTCCGGGCTGACTGGCGTGGTCGAAAACGTCTCGATCCGCACCCTTCGCCTGCGCGCCGGCGACGGATCCCTGCACATCGTGCCATTCAGCGCGGTGACCACCATTACCAATTCAAGCCGTGGCGCGGGCAATGCATCCGTCAGCGTCAATGTCGCCTACAAGGAGGATACCGATCGCGCCGGACAGATCCTCAAGGACATTGTCGATGAAATGCGTCGGGAGCCCGAATTCCGCGCCGCGATCCGCGGCGATCTCGAGCTCTGGGGCATTGACAAGGTGGACGGTTCGATGGTGTCGATCGTCGGCCAGATCCGTTGCACCGACAGTGGCCGTTGGCCAGTTCAGCGCGAGTTCAATCGCCGCATGAAGTTACGCTTCCAGGAAAACGGAATCGAGATCGCGTCTTCTGCACAGACCATCCTGATGCAGCTTGCCGGGCCGGCCGACGTGGCGTCGAACTTGACCTTACGGCGGGCGACCGGCTGATCTTCGTCCTTGCCTCCTGAACGGCGACGTCGTTCACTCCTCCCCACAAACATGTCGCCGGTCAACGGCGGGCGGAAGCGGGAGACCGGGAACGATGGGTGCATTGTCGGCGGAATTGCGCGGCTGCGTCACTGCGATTTGCACACTGATCGGACTTGTTGCGTTCGCCGCACCAGGGACGACGCAGCCATTCCCGTCACGGCCCATTATGCTGGTGGTGCCGTTTGCGGCGGGTGGGCCGACCGACACGCTGGCGCGGATTCTCGCCGAGCGGATGGCGGCCGATCTTCATGCAACCATCGTGGTGGAGAATGTGGTCGGTGCGTCCGGCAGCATCGCAGGCGCGCGCGTGGCGCGGGCAACCCCTGACGGCACCACGATCACTATCGGTCATTGGGGTACGCACGTGCTGAACGGCGCGGTCTACAAGCTCAGTTACGACGTGCTTGCCGATTTCGAACCGATCGCTCTGGTTGCCAGCGGGCCCCAGCTCATCGTTGGCAGGAAGACTCTGGCAGCCAGTAATCTCAAGGAGCTGATCGCCTGGCTGAAGGACAATCCGAACAAGGCGTCGGCCGGGACGGCCGGCGCCGGCTCCGGCGCGCACGTCGCCGGCGTGTTCTTCAAGACCAGAACCGGTACCGAATTCCAGTTCGTACCCTATCGGGGCGCGGGGCCGGCCATGATCGACCTCGTGGCCGGCCAGATCGACCTGATGTTCGATCAGGCGTCGAATTCGCTGCCGCAGATCAAGAACGGCACGATCAAGGCGTTTGCAGTGACTTCGCCGACGCGACTTGCCTCTGCGCCTGATATTCCGACGGTCGACGAAGCAGGACTCCCCGGCCTCTACATTTCCTACTGGCACGGTTTCTGGGCGCCGAAGGACACGTCCAGGGAGGTCGTCGAGCGGCTCAACGCCGCAATCGTCGCCGCGCTCGCCGATCCCACGGTCCGTCAGCGCTTTGCAGAGCTCGGTCAGGAGATCCCGCCACGCGAGCAGCAGGCTCCGGCTGCACTCGCAGCGTTCCAGAGAGCCGAGATCGACAAGTGGTGGCGCATCGTGAAGATCGCCGACATCAAGGCGGAATAGGCGCAGCATTAACCTTTGCGGCCGGCGCTGCGCGGCAGCCGACTGCATCATTCTTCGCCACTCGCGCGTCGCTGCGGTGCGAGATCACAATTGGGTCTTGACCTGCAACGTCCTTGATCTCAATCAAGGGGTGGCCGACAATGTTCGTTCTCTCACAAGAAACTCTCGGGGGAATTCGTGAATAGACCTGATCGGGTCGGCACCCACTCAACGCCTTCCAACTCGCCGCGTGGCATGACTCTGCTTCGCGATCCCTTGCTCAACAAGGGCACCGCCTTCACCGAGCAGGAGCGGGCCGCGTTCGGCTTGCGCGGCCTGTTGCCGGCGTGCGTGCTGACGATGCAGGACCAGGCGGAGCGTGTCCTGATCAATCTGCGCAATCTGCCGAGCGACCTCGAGAAGTATGTTGCGTTGAACTCGTTGCACGATCGCAACGAGGCGCTGTTCTTTCGCGTCGTCTGCGACAACATCGATGAGATCCAGCCGCTGATCTACACCCCGACGGTCGGCCTCGCCTGCCAGAAATTCGGCCTGATCTTTCAGCGTCCGCGCGGCATGTTCATCTCCTCGCGCGACCGCGGACAGATTGCCGAGATTTTGCAGAACTGGCCCTATCCGGCGAAGCTGATCGTTGTGACCGATGGTGAACGGATTCTCGGTCTCGGTGATCTCGGTGCAAATGGCATGGGCATTCCGGTCGGCAAGCTCTCGCTCTATTCGGCCTGTGCCGGTGTGCATCCGGAGCAGTGCCTGCCGATCGTGCTCGACGTCGGCACCAATAATGAGGAGCTGCTGCACGATCCCTATTATCTCGGTTTGCGCGAACGGCGCCTGACGGGCGAAGCCTATGATAGTTTCGTCGACGAGTTCATGCAGGCCGCGCGCAAGACGTTTCCGGGTGTGCTGATCCAGTTCGAGGATTTTGCCAACCACTCCGCGTTCAAGCTTCTGCACAGATACCGGGACGAAGCCTGCGTCTTCAACGACGACATCCAGGGCACGGCGGCGGTCGCGCTTGCCGGCTTGTTCTCGGCACTGCGCGTCAGCGGCGGCAAGCTCAGGGATCAACGCATCCTGTTTCTGGGTGCTGGCGAGGCGGCGACTGGCATCGCCGATCTCGTGGTCTCCGCGATGATGGCGGAGGGCGCCTCCGAAGCCGAAGCACTCAGCCGTAACTGGCTGGTGGATTCCCGCGGCCTCGTCGTCAAGGGACGGGCCGGCCTGTCCGGTCACAAGCTGCGCTACGCCCATGACCATGGGCAGATCGCCGACTTCCCCGCTGCGATCGAAACGCTGAAGCCGACCGCGATCATCGGCGTCGCGGCAGTCGGTGGCGCATTCACGCCGGACGTCCTCAAGGCGATGGCGAAGCTCAACGCGCATCCGATCGTGTTCGCGCTCTCCAATCCGACCTCGAAGGCGGAGTGCTCGGCCGAGGACGCCTATCGCTACACCGAGGGCCGCGCGCTGTTCGCCTGCGGCAGTCCCTATGACCCGGTGACGCTCAACGGCAGGACCTTCGTCCCGCGCCAGGGCAACAACTCCTACATCTTCCCGGGCGTTGGCCTCGGCGTGATCGCCAGCGCTTCACGCCTCGTGACCGACGAGATGTTCATGGCCGCCGCGCATTCGCTCGCCGATTGTGTCGGCAAGGACGATCTCGACCAGGGCAGCCTCTATCCGGCGCTGCCCCGCATCCGCGAAGTCTCCGCCCGGATCGCCGCCGCGGTCGCGCAAGTGGCCTATCAGCGCGGCCTTGCGGAAGGGCCCGCGCCCAACGACGTGATGACCCTCGTCCGGTCGCAGATGTACGAGCCGCATTACTGAGGGGTTTCGCCCCGCGGGGATCGGTCAGCACCACGGCTCCATCTGAGGTGGAAACGCCGTTGCGCTGCGCGTCAGTATATGCGACGATCTGTAACGTTACACGAAATCTTCAGCCGCAAGGTCAGACACCATGGACGATCGTTTGCCCGAACTGGGCGACCTCGAGCGCGAGGTCATGCAATTGGTTTGGGCTCACGGACCGGTGACGGCCGAAGTCGTGCGTGAACGGTTGCCGCGACGTCTCAAGGAATCGACCGTCCGCACCGTCCTGCGCCGGCTGGAAGAAAAAGGTTACGCGCGGCACACCGTGGACGGACGAACCTACGTCTACCAGGCAGTCGAGCCCCGCGCGCGCGTCGCGGCCAAGGCGGTCCAGCGCATCGTCGACTGGTTCTGCAACGGCTCGATCGAGGAGGTGCTGGTCGGCATGGTCGACAATGCGATGCTCGATCAGCAACAGTTGCGCACGCTGGCTGACCAGGTGGCCAAAGCGAAAAAGGTGAGGGGAGTGAAGAAAGAATGATCGCAACTCTGGCAGAGGCGGCGCTGCGCTCCTTTGTACTGGGAGGCGTCGTCTGGTTTGGTCTTTATCTCTTTCGCGTGCGCAATCCGCACGTGCATATGACGGCGTGGGTCGTCGTGCTGCTGGCCTCGCTCGCGATGCCGTTCGTGATGCACTGGCCGACGCTCACCGTCACCCGCCTGGCGTTGCCGGTGGCAGCGCCGGACGATGTCTGGCCGGCCGAAGCGCCGATGGCCGAGTCCTTGCCGTCCGCCGCGCACGGCGCAGCCCTGGCGCCGCTGGCGAAGAGCGCGGCGCCGATCAACTGGTGGGCCATCGCCACGATGACCTATGCCGGCGTCGCCGGCTTGCTTTTGCTGCGGCTCCTCGTCGGCCTCTGGTTGACCTTTCGTCTGGCGCGGGCCGCAAAGCCGATGGGCGGCCCCCGGGTGGTCAACGCCGAGGTGCGCATCAGCTGCGACGTCGGCGGTCCCGTCACCTTCGGGTCGACCATTCTCGTGCCGCCGCAGTTTCTTGATTGGGATGCGCGCAAGCGGCTCGCGGTGCTCGCCCATGAGGGCGCGCATGTCGCCAACCGCGACTTCTACGTCCTGCTGCTCGCCTCGCTCAATCGCGCCGTGTTCTGGTTCAGCCCGTTCTCGTGGTGGCAGCTCGCGCATCTGGCGGAGCTTGCCGAGATCATCAGCGATGTCCAGGCGATCGAGGCGATCGAGGACAGGCTGTCCTACGCGGAGATCCTGCTCGACGTCGCGACCTCGGTGAAGCCGCGTCCGATGGAGCTCGCGATGGCGCGGGCATCGACGGTGCGCGCCCGCGTCGAGCGCATCATTGCGGCGGCGGCGATGCCCGCCGCAGTCGGCTGGCGCAAGCGAATCTGGATCGCGGCCATGATCGTGCCCGCCGTGATCGTCTCGACCGGCATGATCGCCTATCGCACGCCGGAAGCGAGCTCGACCGTGGAGGATGCCGGCGAGATGGGCAGCGGCCAGCACTACCGCGCGTTCGTCAATTTCTACGCGCTTGGCCCGACGTCGGTGTTCGCCATCTTCCGGGACGGCGATGAATTGTTCGGGCAGTGGACCGGGCAGCGCAAGCTGCGACTGACGGTGCAGGATGGCATGGCGTCCTATGTTGCCTCGTTCGGCAACATTACGTTCCCGGTCGATGCGGAGCGCCGGTCTTCGGAGTTGACGATGCGGGTGAACGGTCGCGACGTCCGCGCCACACGCCTCGCAGAGATGCCGGCTCCTGCCGCCGATGCAGCCTCGCTCGATCAGTATGCCGGCTGGTACAAGGTCGCACCCAACCGTGTGCTCACCGTCAGGCGCGACGGCAATCGGCTGCTGGCGCACGAGACCGGCCGTCCTGCCTTTGCCTTGATGGCCGAAGGGGCCGACGCGTTCTCGATCAAGGGGGACGATCTCGTGGTCTTCCTGCGCGACGATCAGGCCCGGGTGGCGCGCGTCCTCCTGCACAGCGCGGCATCAGGCCCGCGCTTGGTGGGGCGCATCGATGCGGCCGTCGCGGGCAGCATCGAGGCCGACTTCGTGCGGCGGATCGCTGAAGTTCCGGAGCGGTTCAGGGATCAGGTCCCGGCGCCGGGCAGCAAGGAGATGATCCTCCGCGGGATCGACGACATGCGTCGCGGCACGCCGAACTACGACGCCATGAGTGCGCCGCTGGCCGCCAAGATCCATCGTCAGGTCGGTGAATTGCACGCGACGTTTCTGGCTCTGGGGCCGGTGGAATCGATCTTCTTCCGCGGTGTCGGCCCCGGCGGCTACGACATCTATGGCGCGAAATTCGAGAATGGCACCGCCGAGTTCCGCCTGCTGATCGACCCGGACGGCAAGGCCGGTGACGTGATCTTCCGGCCCGACGGCAACGACGAACTCGGCGGCATCGTCGCCTGTTCGGAACAAGCCGCGGTTCGCGGCCAGGCCGGCACCTCGCCGATCAGGATCATGTTCTACAACGACACCGGCGACGACATTCAGCTCTTCAACCTGGATGCGGACGGCAATCGGCGCGTGCAGACAACCATCGGCAACAGCATGACGTCGTCCTTCCTCACCACGGTCAACAGTCCCTGGGTGATCGCCGACCGGTCGGGACAATGCCGCGAGATCCTGCTGCCGGGACGGCAGACGCGCTTCTACAACGTCGACGCGCCGCATCCCGGTGCGCGGCTCGGGCGTGTGGCGCGTCGGAACATGCCGATCGCCAACGGCGAGGAGATGCTGCGGCAGTACATCGAGAGCGTCGGTAAGGGCAGTCCGGACTATGACCACATGACCACGGAGGTCGCCGAGCAGACTCGTCAGCAGCTTCCGTTCGACCAGGCCATCCTGACCCGGCTCGGCGCATTGCGCGCGATGTCGTTCCGCGGCGTCACCGCGCTCGACAGCGACATCTACATCGCGCAGTTCGCCAACGGCTCGGCGGAATGGCGGATCGGAGTCAAGAACGGCACCATCACGAAAATTGCGCTGGGGCCGAATTTCTAGCAACGCACGGATGCCACCTGGGTGGCAGCAAAGAGCGCGAACGAGAGCATCAAATGAGACGGCGCCAGTTTGTTTCGCTTCTCGGTGGAGCTGCACTGGTGCCGCTCACCACGTTGCCGGTGTATCCGGAGCCACCCGACGACTCCGGTGTTCCGGCCGCGCGAGGCGACGGCTGGCCCATAGCCTCCGCTAATGAGGATAAGCTCGTCGACCGCGCTGCACTGGGCAGGATGACCGAAAGGCTCACGGCAAGCGCTGCGAACATCCATTCGGTGGTGGTCGCACACGGTGGCAGGCTGGTGTTCGAGCGGTACTTCAAGGGTACCGACGAAATCAACGGCCGCCGGGTGGAAAACCTCGCCTTCGATGCCGATACACTGCACAACGTGAAATCGGTTTCAAAGAGTATCGCATCACTCGCCGTCGGGATCGCAATCGATCGCGGGATCATCGGCGGCCTCAATGAGCCCATCTTCAGTTTCTTTCCCGAGTTGGCCGATTTGCGTACCCCCGAAAAGGAAGGCATCCGGCTATCGCACCTGCTCACAATGTCCTTGGGTCTGAAGTGGGTGGAAGCGATCCCAAGCAACGAGAACGACAACGACGAGGTGCGCATGCATACGGCGCCGGATCCTTGTCGCTACGTCCTCGGTCTTCCGGCGACGGCTCTGCCAGGACAACAATTCTTCTACAACACCGGCGCGCTTACGCTCCTGTCGGCCATCATGCGCAAGGCCACCGGACGCCCCCTCGACGAGTTTGCGCGTGAGGCTTTGTTCGAGCCGATGGGCATCACCCACGTCGAGTGGACTCGGGTCAAGGGCGATAGCGATGCTGGAGGGGGATTGCGTTTGCGGCCGCGCGATATGGCAAAAATCGGCCAGCTCGTTCTCGCGGGCGGCCGGTGGAACGGTCGCCAGATCGTTTCGAAGGCATGGATCGACGCCTCGATGACACCGCAGCTGAAAGCTACGGGCCCCTACTTCTACGGCTATCTCTGGTGGCTAGGTCGCTCAGAGATCAATGGGCGTGACGTCCACTGGGTTGGCGCGCTCGGTCGAGGCGGGCAGTCGATCCGCATCGTCCCGGAGCTCGATCTCGTCGTCGTGGTGACTGCGGGATACTACCAGGACTACAGCCCGCAAGCGTTTCAATTGCAGCTTGGCGTTTTCAAGGATGTCGTGCAGGCGATTTCGCCTTCCGGCTGATTGATTTGCGGCGCGAGGTTGATGAGCACACGTCGCGGACCGCTCAATCGGAGCTTGCAGCCGTTATGCGCAAGTGCTACGATCTGTAACATTACAGAGCGTCATGGTCGCTGAGCCTTGGCGCATCGGTTGACTGACATATCGGGCATCCGCCATGAGCAATTCTGCAAAGGCTGAAGCCGCGCTGGCGCTCCATCGTTTCGGCATGGGACCGCGACCGGGGTCGATTGCCGCGATCGAGGCCGACCCACGCGCAGCACTGATCGCCGAGCTCGACCGGCCGCTGCTGCTGGCAGCCGCCGCGAGCCTACCCTCCAGCGCCAAGGCCTACCGCACGGTCGCAGACGCCAACGCCAGGCGTGCGGCGCGGGCCAAGCAGGAAGCCAAGAAGCAGCAGATGGCCGCGGCTCCAGTCATGGCGGAGGGCCAGGACGCGAGCCAGGGGAACAACCAAACGCAGAGGCCAGGACAGACTCGAGGGCAGGGTCAGGGCGCGGAAGCTACCGAGATGGCAGCCAAGAAGGCCGCCGACGCCGTTCCCGATCCGGGACGGCCGATCTATCTCGAGGAAGCAAAGGTGCGCACGGAGGCGGCGCTGGCTGCGGAAATCGGCTTTGCCGAGCGGCTGGTGTGGTTCTGGTCCAACCACTTCTGCATCTCCGCAAACAAGATCCAGAGCATGTCGGGTGCCTATGAGCGCGAGGCCATCCGCCCGCACGTGCTGGGCCACTTCAACGATCTCCTGCATGCTGCCGAAGGCCATCCGGCCATGCTGTTCTATCTCGACAATCTCGGCTCGATGGGCGCGAACTCGATCGCCGGCATCAACCGCAGCCGTGGCCTGAACGAGAATTTTGCGCGCGAGATCATGGAGCTGCACACGCTCGGTGTGCGCAGCGGCTACACGCAGGATGATGTCATCAGCTTCGCCAACGTTCTGACAGGCTGGACTCTGATTCCGCCCGGCAACGATCCCGAGCGGGGCGGAGAGTTCACCTTCAACCCGCGGCTCCATGAGCCTGGCGGGCAGACGGTGCTCGGCAAGCTCTACGACCAGGACGGGGTGGAGCAGGGACGCGCCGTGCTGCGCGACCTCGCGGCCCATCCTGCGACGGCGACACACGTCGCGACCAAGCTCGCGCGCCACTTCGTTGCCGAGACACCGCCACCATCGCTCGTCGAGCAAATGGCGAAGACATTTCGCGAGACCGACGGCGACCTCAAGGAGATCGCGAAGACGATGGTGTCTTCGCCCGAGGCCTGGAGCGAGCCGCCGTCCAAGCTCAAGCGTCCTGGGGAATGGGTCGTCGGTATGGTGCGCGCGACCGGCATCACGCAGGCCGATCCGACGCGCTTCACGGGAGGACAGGAACTGCTCGGCGAGGCACTGTGGCGGCCACCGGCGCCGATGGGCTATCCGGATGACGAGGCGAGCTGGATCGACGGCGTGGGCCGGCGGCTCGACGTCGCCAACTATTTTGCCGAGCGGATGGCCGGCCAGGCCGACCCGCAGGAGATCATCGAGACCGTCTACGCATCGCAGGTGTCGTCCGAGGTGAAACAGGCGGTCAATCGCGCCGAAAGCCGGCAGCAGGCGCTCGCGCTCCTGTTCATGTCGGCAGACTTCCAGAGGAGGTGAGCATGAGCTTCGCCAACCACCTGCCGACACGGCGTGAACTGCTGATCGGCTCGGGCGCGCTGTTTGCGTGGAGCCAGATGCCGAAGCTCGCGCGCGCCGAAGGGCGCGATCCGCGCCTGCTCGTCATCATCCTGAGGGGCGCGCTCGACGGCCTCGGCGCGGTCGCGCCGGTCGGCGATCCCGACTGGATCTCCTTGCGCGGCGAGCGCGCACTGGTACTCGACGGCAAGACGCCGGCGCTGCCGCTCGATTCCTTCTTCGCGCTCAATCCGGCGATGCCGAATCTGCATCGGCTGTACAAGAGCCAGCAGGCGCTGATCGTGCATGCCACGGCGACGCCCTATCGCGAGCGCTCGCATTTCGACGGCCAGGACGTGCTCGAGAGCGGGATCGCAAAGCCCGGCGCGATCGGCTCCGGCTGGCTCAATCGCGCGCTCGTCGCGCTGGAATCGGGCGGTCGCGTCGATCCACGCGGCAGCCGGGCGCTCGGCGTCGGTGCGGTGACGCCGCTCGTGGTGCGCGGCTCGGCGCCGGTGATGTCATGGGTGCCGCAAAAGCTTCTGTCGGCGAGCGAGGACACGCAGAACCGCCTGCTTGATCTCTATCAGCACACCGATCCGAAGCTTGCCGCCGTGCTCCAGGCGCGGATGAAGCTCGCTTCGCTCGGCGGCACCGCGGGGATGGGCGATCCGATGTCGGAGGATCCGACACTGGTGCCGCCCGGGATTGCGCGCGTGCGCGCCTATTTTGCGGAAGCCGCCGGCACCGCGGCGCGGTATCTCGCAAAACACGACGGCCCGCGCGTTGGTGCCATGGGTTTTGTCGGATGGGATACGCATATCGCCGAGGGCGCTGCCTCGGGTCAGCTCTTCAACCTGCTCGGTGCGCTCGACGGCGCGCTCGCCTCGATCGAAACCAACATGGGCGAGGCCTGGCACGACACCGTCGTCGCCGTCGTCACCGAGTTCGGGCGCACCGCGCGGATCAACGGCACGGAGGGCACGGACCATGGCACCGGCACGGTCGCATTCCTCACCGGCGGTGCATTGAAGGGCGGCCGCGTGATCGCGGACTGGCCGGGATTGAAGCCGGCACAGCTGTTCGACGATCGCGACATGAAGCCGACGACGGATCTGCGCGCCGTGCTGAAGGGGCTGCTGCGCGATCATCTGCGTGTCGAGGACACCGTGCTTGCCAGCACCGTGTTCCCCGACAGCGCCGATGTCACGCCGATGAGTGGACTTGTTGGTAGCGGATGAGGCGAAACGCGCGAGTTGCGGAATCGCGATTGGGGTCGTCATGTGCTTTCTGACCCAGCGAGAGATCGAGTTTCTGGCCGGCCTGCAACGGCGATGGCGCAAGCTCTATTGGCGTGAGCTCGCGCGGCTTCTCACGGAGAGCGCGGCGCGCGAAGCGCATTCCGTTTTCTGGCGAGAGTTCCACGGTTGATGCGCCTGATCGGACTCGCTGTGTCTCGATTCGCGACGCACGCCGAGCTGTGATGGAATCGCAACAGCTCGGCTGAAACTGCATCCAGCCGCAGGCTGGCTTTTTTTCCGACAAGGTTCTGCCTCCATTGACCGACGGAGTAGAGGCCGATCGGAGGGGCTAATCATGTCTCGCTTCGAATGTGCCAGAACCGTTCACCAGAACGGCGCAAGCCAAGGTTCCCCGCGCGGGCAGGCCGCTCGACTTGTCCTCGCTGTTATCGGCGCCGCATCGCTCGCGGCCTGTGCGCAATCCCCGGTGGCGCGGCAGAAAGCCGAATTCGCAACTTCAAGCCGGCAGGCCATGACCGAGCGCCGTCACGAGACCCGCAGGTTCGCAGGCGTCTACGCCCGGCCGCGGCATCATGCGCCAACACGCGCGGTCGAGACCCGGACGGCCTCGCAGGGTGTCGCAAGCTTCTACTCGGATGACCAGGAGACCGCGAGCGGGGAGAAGTTCGACAAGCACGAACTCACCGCCGCCCATCCGACGCTGCCGTTCGGCACGCGACTGCGCGTGACCAACGTCTCTACCGGCCGCTCGGTGACCGTTCGCGTCAATGATCGCGGACCCTATGTCCGCGGGCGCGTCGTCGACGTCTCCTATTCGGCCGCCGAGGCGCTCGGGATGGTCAACAAGGGCGTGGCCAACGTGAAGCTCGACGTGGTGCAGTAACCGCGTCGCGGGAGTCCAGCTCTAAGCCGTCGCACCCGCATACCGCGCTTAACGGGCTGTTAGTCTCCGCCGAAGCAAGATGGCGGGCTAGACGATTTCGACGGTTCGGGAGGGTGCGTGAACACGATCCAGTATCTTGAGGACCAGGCTGCGCGTGCCGAGCGGCTGGCGAAACGGATCACGGATACGCTCACCGTCGAAAAGCTGTTGTCGTTCGCAGGCGATCGTCGCCGCGAGATCGAGGTGATGGCCGGCAGGCGCCGGCAGGCCTGATCACTCCGAACACCGTAAGCGATCTAGCGTGCCGCAATCCGCGCGCGAAGTGCCGCGGGCAGGCCGGGCGGGGTACAGGCGCTCGCGCAGATATTGCTCTCGACGAAATCCCGGAGATGGTCGGGCAGGTCGGTGCCATCGATGTCGCAGCGGGACTGGATTTCGAGGGCGACGTCGGCCGAGATGTCCTTGACCCAGTGCTCGAGCGTATTGAACGAAATCACCCGCACGGGATCGCTGAAGCAGCCGGCGATGAACTCGCCGATGGCCTGGTCGAGATCGGTGCGCTCGATGCGGATTTCCCTGGCACCGCTGATCCGGTCGATCACGACGAATAGCGTTTGATCTGCGCCATAGGGTACATCGAGGGATAACGGGACGGCTTCGAGCATCGTGGGCACTCACGCCTTGGTTCTCATCACCAACGGGAAAGTGCAGAAGAATGTTCCTCGCGATGTCATTCGTCGTCGCGCGGCGTCAGAGAAACTCCCGCAACCGGGACAGCTCGGCGATGTGCTCGGGCGAGAGAGTCGCCGTCACCAGCGGCGGTTGTGGCGATGTTTGGATCTCATAGAGGTGCCGGGTTGCCAGCGGCTTGTCCATGAAGGCCGTGATGCATCGGTCCAGCGTGTCTTCGAGCACAAGATAGGTCTCCCGGTCCTCGCGCCGCTGGTTTCCGAGCGAGGGCCATTTGCGCAAGCGCGCAGTTGCGCCGAAGTTCACCTTGGACTCGGAAGACATCTGCCCCTGCTGTGCGCTTACGCAAAAAGAACCCCGGCACGCATGGTTGCGTGCCGGGGCCCACACCTATCGCTGCATCTCAATGCCACGCGCTCTCAACGCCCGCGGCCAGGATTCGTTCCCTGTCGACGAAACCATTTTGACGCATCCTGCTGACCGGTCGAGGGCCACAGATCACGTCACCAAAGCCGCGATACGGCCATTAGCTCGCGGCGGCCGCGATCTTATGCGCGGGCGGCGCGTGACCGCGGCTCGCGTCATCGTCGCGCCGTGCCGCCGGCGGGAGGCCCGCAAAGCGGCGCAAGGCGTCCGCCATCTGCACCCGTCCACTGACGCCAGTGATCACCACGTCGACCATGGTGAAGGATGAATGGAAATGGCCACGCGCCTTCAACTGCTCGACCGGAACGCCCGCGGCTGCGAGCGCGTCCGCATAGGCGATGCCTTCGTCGCGCAAAGGATCGAACTCGCAGGTCACCACGAATGCCGGCGGCAGGCCGGAGACCTCGCCGCGCAGCGGCGAGACGCGCGGATCGGTGCGCTCGGCGGGCGAGCAGTAGATGTCCCAGAACCAGTGCATCAGCGAACGCGTTAGGAAGTAGCCGACCGCATTCTCCTCATAGGACGGACGGTCGAACGTGCAGTCGGTGACCGGGCACACCAGAAGCTGGCCGGAGATCTGCGGGCCTCCACGATCGCGCGCGAGCTGGCAGGTGACGGCGGCGATATTGCCGCCGGCACTCCAGCCTGCGACCAGAACCGGGCCAGGCGTGCCGCCGAGCTCGGCCGCATGCGCGGCGACCCAGCGCGTCGCCGCATAGCCGTCCTCGGCTGCCGCCGGGAAACGGTGCTCCGGCGCATGCCGATAACCGACGCTGACGAAGATCATATCTGTTCGCCGGCACATGTCGCGGCAGAACGGATCGTCGGACTGCTCGTCGCCGAGCACCCAGCCGCCACCGTGGAAATAGACCACGATCTGGTGTGGTCCCGGCGTCGCCGGCCGATAAAGGCGATAGGGCAGCGGAACGTCAGCGCCTTCCAGCGTGCCATCGAGGACCTCGGCGACAGGCCGGCCTGCGGGGCGGGCCTTGTTGAACTCGTTGACGAAGGCGCGTGCACCCAGTGCGCCCATCGATTCGATCGGCGGCAGGTTGAGCTGCGTCAGCATGCCGAGCACGATGCGAACGTCCGGCTGCAGGCGCACGATCTCGCCGTCATTGCATTGCGCGGCGACATTCGGGCCGGCGAGGCCGAAGCCGAGCATGCCGCGAGCAACGATCTCGTCGCAGATGCTGCGATAGGGGCCGACGCCGCCGTTATAGGGCATCAGGCCCTGCACCTTGCCGGGAACGTTGGCGCCCGTGTACCAGGTGTTGGCGAGCCGATGCAGCGTCAGCATCGAGCAGTCGGCCATGTGCTGACCCCAGCCGGCCTGCGCCCTCTCGGTCGCCTCGATGGTGGTGAAGCCGGCGTCGCGAAGCGCGGCCAGGCGCTCGACCACCCAATCGACATGCTGCTCGATCGATACCGCCATGTTCGACAGCACCGACGGGCTGCCCGGTCCCGTAATCATGAAGAAGTTAGGGAAGCCGGCGACCGTCAGGCCAAGATAGGTCTGCGGCCCGTCCGCCCAGACGTCGGACAGCGATTTGCCGCCGCGGCCGGTGATCGGATGCACGGCCCGGATCGCGCCGGTCATGGCATCGAAGCCAGTCGCGAACACGATGACATCCTCCTCGAAGCTGCGCTTGTCGGTGGTGATGCTGTCGGCGGTGATCGCCTTGATCGGTTCCTGTCGCAGATTCACAAGCGTTACGTTCGGTCGGTTGTAGGTCGCATAATAGTTGGTATCGAGGCAGGGCCGCTTGGCGCCGAACGGATGGTCGTGCGGCATCAGGGCTACGGCGGTTTCGGGATCCTTCACGACGTTGCGGATCTTTTCGCGGATGAAGTCGCCGATCAGCGTATTGCCCTCGACGTCGACACCCTGGTCGGCCCAGAGTTGCGTGAGGATGTAAACGAGATCGCCCTTGCCCCATGCTTCCTCGAACCGCGCGCGTCGCTCGGCATCGCTGAGCTGCCAGCTCACCGACGTCTGTTGCGGATAAGGCACGCCCGTCATCGACCAGCGCGCCTGCTCGCGATAGGCGGTACGGTCGCCTTGCAGCAAGCCGAGGCGGTCTGCCGGTGTAGGACCGTTGTGGGCGGGCAGCGCAAAGCCCGGCGTGCGCTGGAATATGGTGAGCTGTGCTGCCTGCTCGGCGACCAGCGGAATCAACTGGATGCCTGAGGAGCCCGTGCCGACCACGGCGACGCGCTTGCCTGAGAGATCGACGCCGTCATGCGGCCAGCGCCCGGTGAAATAGATTTCGCCCTTGAAATCCTTGACGCCGTTGATTTCAGGCGGCTTTGGCGCGGAGAGACAGCCCGTCGCCATGATGTAGTGGCGGCAGGAGACGGCCGGGCCGTTGCTGGTCGTGAGCTGCCAACGCCCAGTTGCCTCGTTCCACCGCGCTTCAATGACCTTGGTCTTGAAGCGGATGTCGCGCCGCAGGTCGTAACGATCGGCGACGAAACCGAGATAGCGCAGGATTTCGGGCTGGGTTGCGTATTTCTCCGACCAGGTCCAGGCGGTCTCGAGGTCCGGATCGAACGTGTAGCTGTAGTCGATGGTCTGAATGTCGCAACGTGCGCCGGGATAGCGATTCCAGTACCAGGTGCCACCGACATCGTCGGCCTCTTCCAGCGCGACGCTCGTCAAGCCCGCCTTGCGCAGCCGGTAAAGAAGATAGAGACCGGCAAAGCCTGCGCCGACCACGGCGACGTCCACGTGTTGGGCTTTCCCGGTGTCCTCCGAAGCACGTGCTGCAACCATTGCCTCAGCCATGCGATTATCCTCCCGAGCATTTTGCTTTGTCGACAGGCTATCGCCGCAGCGGTGGTTTGTCATCAACGCAAATTCAATCTTGGGTAGCGAGCGGCGCGATGCGCTGCAGCAACGGCGGTGAGCGCTTGATTTTTCGAGGCAATCACGCTGTTGTTCCGAGTATGCTGAGTTCCGTGCCGAGACTCTGACCAACAAACGCCATGAAGAAGCTGAGCGAGCGAACCAAGGCGAACATGGACGTGGTGCTGGAGGAAACCTGCCGTCAATTGCCGCATGGCGGCGACCACGACAGCCGCAGGTTCATTGCCGAGCGCTTGATCAAGGCGGCAGAAGCCGGGCATTCGACACTCGGAGAACTCGGTATCGTCGCGCGCCGCGCGCTCGCGGAGCTGACCGGCAAGGATAGCCAAGGATAGCGAAGGATAGTGCCAGCCGTAGACGAAACAGCCGGACCTGAGCGCCAGGTCCGGCTGCGGCAGTCTTGCGAGTGCGAAAGTCCCGAACGTTGTGGCGCCAGACCGCGCCTCAGGTCTTGCTTGCGTTGCGAGCGACGAGCTCGACCACACGGGCGCGCAGGACCCCATGCTCGGCGAGCAACTGCGCTGCAGGGCTTCGCGTCTCCGGAAATATACCGATCAGCATATTCGCGCCGGTCACCGCGGCGCGTCCCAGCTCATGCGCATGGATTTCCGCGCGCTGTTCTGCGCGTTCGAATGCGGCGGTGGGTTTGGCCTCCGCGCCATCCTGGGCGACGATGTTGTTGAGCCCGCGATCGACATAGGCCTTGAGGCTCGCTCTCATGGCGTCGAGGTCTGCGTTGCAGGCCTGCATCACGGCGCAGGCATCGGCATCGTCGAGCAGTGCGAGCAGGAGATGCTCCAGCGTGGCGTATTGATGGTGCCTTTCCGTGGCACTGCCGAGCGCGCGGAGCTTCGTTGCCTGGAGCGCCGGCGACAATGGGCGTCCAAAGTCCATAAACGCATCGACTTGCTTCAGCCGCGCCACAGGATCGATCGTTGCCAGCAGGCTCTGCTTGTCGCCCATCGGCAATCGCAGCCGCGTTGCAATGATGTCAGCGACGCGGCCGGGATCGCGGGTCTGTTCGAGCAGTGGCCAAACCCCGGGAATGCGGATGTCACGGGCCGCCGCGTAGCGTTCGAAGCGCTTGACCGCGCGAAGGATCAGTTCGGGCGCATCGGGGATCGGCCCCTCGCCGAGGGCGGCAACCTCCGCCTCGAATGCGCCGCTGCCGGTGACGAAGCGGTGGATCAGGACGCGGCGGTTGACCTGCGTCAGCACCTTCAGCGTCCCGTCAGGGAGCGATTCAAGCTCGAGCAGCTGGGCGAGAACGCCGATGGCATGGACATCCCCGTCTCCAGGCTCGTCGGTGCCCGACTCCTTCTGGATCGCCAGCACCACCTCGCGCTGTCGCTCGAACGCGTGGTCGAGCGCCTGCATGGTCTTTGGGCGCCCGACGAACAGGGGATAGGTCGCGGTCGGGAAGGGGACGAGGTCGCGCAGTGGAACGGCGGGGTAGCTTGCGATTCCGGTTTGCAGTCCAGTTGCCTGCCCCCCTGCGCGCGGCGTCGTGCCGTCGCGTCGATCGGCCTGGAGCAGCGCCGACATCGTGTTCCAATCGGCGACGCCGAACATCCTGGAGACCAGCTCCAGGCTCTCGCTGTGACTTATGCTGACGGCCTTGATCTGGAGGGAGTCGCGCAGGGTCTGCGCCATAGCCTTGGCATCGCGAAAATCGCGCATCAATGTCGTCCTTTGCAATGAGCGAACCAGGCGTGTCAGGTGGTTGCGTTGCTGACCCGGTCGCTCGGGCAAAGGGAGGCCGAAATGGGCTTCGATACGTTCACCGTCCCCTAGAGGGTGCAACCGGCAGGTCGTATCAACCGGACGAAAAAGTGACCCAAAGCGCGCTCGCTGTCAATCGCACCGACGCCTGGGTGAGACTTGCGAGGCTTGCCTCACCGCGTCAGGCGGACGTAAAAGCATTGGACGCACTTTCTGTGCATTGAGATTTCGCCGATGCGGTCCTTGCTGGCGCTCGCTACGGCTTCGATGGTCTCTTCGGTGGTCCTGGGACAGGTCGGCTTGGCCGCGGCCCAGCAGGCCGGGCAATACCCGTTTGCCTTGACGCATGAAGGCCAGATGCTCGGCGCTGTCGAAGGCGAGGTAGCTTCTTTCAAGGGACTGGCGTACGCGGCCGCGCCAGTCGGGCTACTCCGGTGGCGCGCGCCAGAGGCGCTTGCCGAGAGCTCGGAGATGCGAACCGCCTACGATTTTGGTCCGGCGTGCCTGCAGCCTGCGATGCCCCATGCGAGCGAGGATTGTCTGACGCTGAACGTCTTTCGGCCCTTCGGCGTCGATGGCCCGCTGCCGGTGATGGTTTTCTTCCATGATGGCGGCTTCGTCACGGGCACGGCGAACGATCCCTTGTTCGATGGCGCGAAGCTTGCGCAGGCCGGCATCATCGTCGTGACGGTGAATTATCGTCTCGGCGTGTTCGGCTGGCTTGCGCATCCCTCGCTCGCCGTGAATGCGCCCGACGGCGCAAGCGCCAATTACGGCATGATGGACCAGATCGCGGCGCTGCGTTGGGTTCATGACAATGCCGCCGCGTTCGGCGGCGATCCCAACAACGTCACGTTGTTCGGTTCGGGCTCCGGCGCGACCTCGATTGCCCTTCTGATGCTTTGCCGAGAGGCACGCGAGTTGTTTCATAAGGCGATCTTGCAGTCGCTGCCTGCGCGCCAAGGCATAGCACCGCTGCAAGAGGCTGAGGCCGTTGGGCAACGTGTGTTCTCCCTGGTCGCGCGCGACAGGAGTACGTCTGATCCGCGTGCGTCGGATACGAGAATGCTGCTCGCGGCCGAAACCCTGCTGTTCGCCAAATCTGCGCGCAGCTTCGGCCCGGTGCTGGACGGACGGCTCGTGACGGAAGATATCGCGAGCGGCTTCGGTGCTGCGCATGAAAGCCGCATCCCGATGATCATCGGCTCGAACGAGGACGAGACGAGTTTTGTCGGTGAGCCCGATCTGAAGGAGGAGCTCCGCCTCGCCGGTGAATCCGCCGATCGATTGAAGGCGCTCTATCCCGGTCTTTCCGGCAAACCCGGGGAGCTTGCCGCCCGGCTTTATACGGACCGGGTCTTCACCGAGCCCGCGCGGTTCCTCGCGCGTCTGCACGCGGCGACTGGCGCGCCGACCTACCGCTATCGCTTCGCCTATTCGGGCGAAGCCCAGCGTGCGAACGGCGATGGCGGTCACGGTGCGGAATTGCAGTTCGTTTTCGGCGCCCAGGGCGTGCCAGGCGCGAGCCCCTTTACGCGCGCCGACCGCGAGCTCGCGGGTCAGTTGCGCGGCTACTGGACCAATTTCGCCAGGACGGGTGATCCCAACGGGCCGGGCCTGCCGCGTTGGAACGCAAGCTCGGAAGGCGAGCGCTTGCTGCAGATCTCCAATGACGGAATAGCAAGCCGAGACGATCCGCTGTCGGGCCCCCTCGACCATCTCGAACGGCGGAGCCCGAAGGGGTGAGCGAAGAGACTACGCTGCGAGCTCGACGCGGGGCGCCGCCGTCAGCCGCTCTTCCTCGATGAAGTCCATCGCACCGTCCTTCTCGACGGCGTAGCACTGCCGGCCTTCTCTCGACACGTAGGCGGCACGGACGACCCCGCGGCGACCCTTCTCACTGTTGACGACGTCCCCCAGCGCAAACTTTGCCATCCTGCTTCCCGCAAAAACCAACTGGCCGATTGCCTCGACCGGCTGCGGATTTTGGAAGGCAAATCGTTAACGGCTTGCTAACCATGCGCGTTTCCCTATGCTCGCCGCCGAAAAGCGCGTAGGGCTACGCCTCGCGCTTGTTGCAAGAGAGATGAGCCGAGGCGATGACGCGATTTCCGACCTTCTTCCTGTCGCATGGCGGTGGACCCTGGCCATTCATGGACGACAGGCGGGTGCAATATGCCAAGACCGCGCAGGAGTTCGGCCGGCTACCCCAGCGATTGCCGTCACGGCCGAAGGCGGTGCTCGTCATCACCGGTCATTGGGAGACGGACCAGTTCACGGTCTCGACCTCGGCACATCCGCCGATGGTCTACGACTACTACGGTTTCCCCGAGCATACCTATCACCTCAAATACCCCGCGCCGGGCGAACCGGCGCTGGCCGCGCGGGTGAAGGAGCTTCTGGGTCATGCCGGCGTCGATTGCCGCGAGGACGCCAATCAGGGCTTTGATCACGGCACCTTCGTGCCGCTCGGCCTGATGTATCCGAATGCCGATATGCCGATCGTGCTGTTGTCGCTGAAATCGAGCTACGATCCGGCCGAGCATATCAGGGTAGGCCAGTCGCTGGCGGCGCTCCGCGACGAGGGCGTTCTGATCATCGGCAGCGGTCTCACCTATCACAACATGCGCGGCTTCGGACGCGCGGAATCGAAGTCCGTGTCGTATGAGTTCGAGGCCTATCTGAACGAGGCGATCGGCCAGCCGGACGCCGCGCGGCGCAACGCCATGCTGATCGAGTGGCAGAACGCGCCGGGCGCGCGCCTCGCCCATCCGCGCGAGGACCATCTGCTGCCGCTGATGGTCGCGGCCGGTGCGGCCGATGGCGATGCGGGGCACCGTCTGTTCGTCGATGAGGTCGCAAACGTCGCGATGGCGTCGTACGAGTTCGGTAGCTGAATATCCGCATTGCGGGGCATAACCTCCGACGACCTTTCGCTCGAAAAGGTCACGGACCGCATAATTCTGCATTCCAAGTAAGCAGCGCCTCCGCTTGAGTACCTCTTAATGGTGGACGCGAGATCTACCGTTTGTTCGCGACGATCGGCATCATGCAGGCACCGAACGTCGCGAGGTAAGACAATGACCACCGATCACCTCTTGCAGTCGCCACCGATCCGTCACGGCAACCGCAAACCCGGCATCATTGGAGCCGCAGTTCTTTTGCTCGCGCCAATTGCCGCTGCCATCGTTCTCGGGGGAGAAACGCGCATCTCCGACGGCTTCGAACCGTTCGAGAAATCAGCGAATGAGCGTGTGTCGCAAGCCTTCGAGGACCTTAATGACCTGGCGCCGATCTCCGAAGACCTGAAGACTGCGCTGGCGTCGCTGAGCCAGAGCCTCCAGGGCGAGCAGAAGCCCCCGGTTCAGGCCGAGGGGCAGTGATCCCATCGCTTGCCTTGGAATGTTCGAGAGCAGCAGCGTTTATCCGGCAGGGACCACCAGGCCGTCCTCATCCGTATTTCAGTTTCATGACCAGGATGCCGCCGGCGAGCACCATGGTGATCGCGTTGGCGGCGACCAGCGGCGCATCGCCCGAGAGCAGGCCGTAGATCAGCCAGAGTGCAAGCCCCAGCATCATCGCGAGGAACATGCCGAGCGAGATGTCTTCGGTGGAGCGGGTCTTCCAGACCTTGATGAATTGCGGGGTGTAGGCGAGGGTCGTGCAGGTTGCCGCAGCGAACCCGAGCAGCTTAACGATGAGCGGTTCCATGGTGGCCGCCCTATAGCACGGATTCGTTGATGGAAATGCGTCTGTTGCCCCATCATTACCGGCGGGCTGCTATGAGCGTGCGATAGAGTGCCGCATAGTCGCCCGCCCGGCTACGCCAGGAGACGTCGGTCGTCATGCCGCTCAGTTGCAGCCTGCGCCAGGTCAAATGGTCATGGAAGGCGACGTTCGCCTTGCGCAGCGCGGCGGCGAGCCCCTCCACCGTCACCGGGGCGAACTTGAATCCGGTCGCGTCGTGGCCGCTGCTATCGGCCTCGCCGATGTCCACCACCGTATCCGCAAGCCCGCCAACGCGCGAGACCACCGGCACGGCACCATAGCGGAGGGCGCAAAGCTGGGTGAGGCCGCATGGCTCGAAACGCGACGGCACGACGAGCGCATCGGAGCCCGCCTGGATGAGGTGGGCAAGGATCTCGTCATAGCCGATCACGACGGCGATGCGGCCGGGATGGGCACGTGCAGCGGCCTGATAGCGCTCCTGGAGGTCCGCATCGCCGCTGCCGAGCAGTGCGAGCTGCATGCCTTCGCCAAGTATCGTCGGAATGGCATCTAGCAGGAGATCGAGGCCCTTCTGCCACGACAGCCGGCTGATCACGCCGAGCAGAAGCGCATCCGCCGAGGGCGCGAGATTGAACTGCTTCTGCAGCGCTGCCTTATTGGCGGCCCGGAATTGCAGCTCCTTCGCGCCAAAGCGATAGGCGATGTGGGGGTCGGTCTCGGGATTCCAGACGCCGATATCGATGCCGTTGAGGATTCCGCTGAGCACGCCGGAGCGTTCGCGCAAGAGGCCACCGAGCCCCATGCCGCCCTCGTCGCCCTGAATCTCCCGTGCGTAGGTGGGCGACACCGTGGTGATGCGGTCGGCGAATTGCAGGCCGGCCTTCAGGAAGCTGATCCCGCCAAAATATTCGACGCCTTGGAGGCCGAAGGACTCCGGCGGCAGGCCGAACGAAGCAAGCATCTCATAGGCGAACTTGCCTTGATAGGCCATGTTGTGAATGGTCATCACGGTCCCGGGACGGGGACCGCCGGCATAGTGCAGATAGGCTGGCAGCAATCCCGCCTGCCAGTCGTGTGCATGCACGACATCGGGCACGAACGAAGGGACGAGGCCGAGGCCGATATCGGCGGCGACGCGCGACAGCGCCGCAAAGCGCACGCCATTGTCGGGCCAGTCGGTACCCTCCGCGGTGACATAAGGGTTGCCCGGCCGCTCGTAGAGATGTGGCGCGTCGAGCACGAAGAGGTCGAGCTCGTCCTGCGTGCCCGCGAGCAGGCGCGCGGGCCCACCGAAATAGTCCGGCCAGCGCCGGATTTCCTTCGCCTGCGGCAAGGCCCGCATGACGGCCGGATAGCCCGGCAGCAGCGTCCGCATCTCGACGTCATGGGCTTTCAATGCGGCCGGCAGCGCGCCGGCGACATCGGCAAGACCGCCGGTCTTGATGATCGGATAGATTTCCGATGCGACCGCGAGAACGCGCATCAACGCCATGCACTCAGCCTGTCGATCATCGGCTGGGTGATGAGCGAGATGCCCTGCTCGGTGGTGCGAAACCGCGCGCCATCGGCTTCCGGATCCTCACCAACGACGAGTCCTTCGGGAATCTCGACGCCACGGTCGATCACGACGTTGCGCAGCTGCGCGCCGCGGCCGACATTCACGTAAGGCATGATCACGGCGTTCTCGACATTGGCATAGGAATTGATCCGCACGCCCGTGAACAGCAGCGACCGCCGCAGCGAGGCGCCGGAGATGATGCATCCGCCTGATACCAGCGAGCTCACTGCCTGTCCGCGCCGGCTCTCCTCGTCGTGCACGAATTTGGCGGGAGGTGTGATCTCCGCATACGACCAGATCGGCCATGAGCGGTCGAACAGATCGAGCTCCGGCACAACGTCGGTGAGATCGATGTTGGCGGCCCAGTAGGCGTCGACGGTGCCGACGTCGCGCCAATAGGAGCGCGTGTCGTCGCCGGAGCGGACGCATGAGCTCGAGAACTGGTGCGCCACCGTGCGGCCGTTCTTGACGATGTAGGGAATGATGTCCTTGCCGAAATCGTGGCTCGAGTTGAGGTCGGCGGCGTCGCGCTTCAGCTCGTCGTATAGAAATTTGGCGTCGAAGACGTAGATGCCCATGCTGGCAAGCGACATGTCGGGCTTGCCGGGCATCGGCGGCGGGTCTTTCGGCTTCTCGAGGAAGGACTGGATGATGCCGTTCTCGTCGATATGCATGATGCCGAAGCCGGAGGATTCAGTGCGCGGCATCTCGAGGCAGCCGACGGTGACGTCGGCGCGGCTCTCGACGTGCTGCCGCAGCATCACCTCGTAATCCATCTTGTAGATGTGATCGCCGGCGAGCACCACGATGAAGCGGGCGCCGTGCGACTCGATGATGTCGATGTTCTGGTGGACGGCATCGGCCGTGCCGACATACCACATCGTCTCCGAGACGCGCTGGCTCGCTGGCAGGATATCAAAACTCTCGTTGCGCTCGGGCCGGAAGAAGTTCCAGCCCATCTGGAGATGCCGGATCAGGCTGTGGGCCTTGTACTGGGTGGCCACCGCGATGCGCCGGATGCCGGAATTCACGGCGTTCGACAGCGCGAAGTCGATGATGCGGGATTTGCCGCCGAAATAGACCGCCGGCTTGGCACGCCGGTCGGTCAGCTCGAGAAGACGACTTCCTCGTCCGCCGGCGAGAACGAAGGCCAGGGCCTGGCGCGCGAGTGGCTCATTTCCAACACGATTCATTCTGTCCTCCCGGGGGCCCCGTTTTTATCGCCCCGAAACTTCCCGCGCGGGAAGCCGGCGGCGCTTGCATCGAAGCAGAATTCTAGCGGCACGGATAACAATTCGGAAAGTGCCCTGTTGGTTGCCATACGTCGTGGCCGCCCCCGCGGCCCGGCTTTTTTTGATTGCCGAGCCTTCCAGACCGCCCCGAAAGGGTGGTAGGCTGAAGTCTATTTCAGATCGCTTTCATATTTTTTGGATTTATCCGATGCCCTGCGCCAACGAAATGTTCGGCCTGCTGCGGCTGCTTTCAGTCGGGCTGGCTTACCTGACCGGCACTCCGGATCATCCCGTACAGCAACGCGATCTCGCCGAGGCCTGGCAGGTCCTCTCGCCCTGCGCGGAGACCTCCTCCTTCGACGGGGCGTGGGCCCTGTCACTGACGGAAAACGGCACCGCCATCGCCAAAAGCGATCGCCACGCGCAGTTGCTGCAAGGCCGCTGGGAGCTCGTCGATGCGGGGACGCACACCTATCGCATCGACGTGCTCGCCTTCGGCAATGATTTCGTCGTGGTCCCGACGGCAGCCGGCTGCCTGCTTGGCTCGGGCACGTTCAGAAATGTCGATCTGCGCCAGAGCTGGTTTACGCATGGCGGCCGCGAGGCGCGCGATCTCATGGCATCGGCGGCCGATCCGGGCATGAGGACGAAGTAGCCGCTTCGGCTGTCGCTTGCGGGTGCTCGTCCTGCGGCATTTCAGCGCCCGCGGCGGCGCGGGGTCGATCCGCGCCGGCTTTCTCAGGTTTGAGGCGGTCGCGATCGACGACGGGCCGGGATGCTTGTGCGGTGCACGCAAGCGGACGCTTTGATTCAGCGCAAAGATGCCAGATCATGCGGCGTGCGACCCTTTTGCCAAACGAAACGTCAGACAGGGAGCAAGGTGATGAGTATCTGGAAAACGGCAATAGCCTGTTCGCTCGCCGGTGCCGTCATGGCGGGCCAGGCGCAACAGGCCGCGGCGGCGCCAATGCCGACCAATGTGGCGACGATCAAGGCCATGGTCTCCAACGACGTCACGCAGGTGTACTGGCGCGGCGGATGGGGATGGCGCGGCGGCGGATTCGGCTGGGGCGTCGGAGCGCTCGCGGCCGGGGCCATCATCGGGGGCGCCATCGCGAGCAGCGCGCCTTACGGCTACTATGGTGATCCGTATTACGGTGGCCCCTATGGCTACGGCGGTGGCTACGCGCCAGCCTATTACGGCTACGCGCCCGGCTACGCCTATTCGCCCTATTATGCCCGCCCGTATCGACCGTATTACGGTTACGGCTCTGGCTACTACCGGCCATACCGCCCCTACTATGGCGGCGGCTATTGGTGATCGCGCGAGTCGCGCGAGGGTAGCCCTGACAGGTCGGCCGACCGAGACTCCGCGCTCGCGCTGTCGCGCGCGAGCGCGGGTAATGGGCGCGCTATCCGGCGCTGGTCACGGCAGAAGCGCGATGATCGCAAAGCCGGCGTCGATGACGATTGGCTCCGACGACGAGAAATAGACGGCGGCAAGCACGCAGGCGATCGCGTAGACGAATACGAACCAGCCTTCGCAATCACGGGTTGAAAAAATACCTCTGCGGTATGGAAGTGGCATGGTCAACTCCCTGCCAAAATTTGGGCATCGACTGCCCTGATTGAAAAAGACAGCGTGATGAAATGCTTCCTGGTGATGTTCACGACATCGCCAGGCGCGACGCTAACGCCGAGAAACGGCAGGAGTCCTTACGCCGTCCTTACATTTGACTGAGCTTTCTCTTAAGCTCGGAAATCATCCGGAGGTCGCGGCCGTGCGGAGAGACGAGCTCGCCTTTGGTCAGTTTCGGCTCGATCGCGCCAATGCGCTGCTGTGGCGCGGACCGGAGCGTGTCGTGCTGGCGCCGAAACCCTTCGAGGTCCTCTGCTGCCTGATCGGTCGTCCGGGCGAGCTCGTCACGAAAGAAGAGCTGCTCGACGCAGTCTGGTCGGATCTGCATGTCAGCGAGTCGAGTCTCGCGGTTGCCATGAATGCGCTGCGTGCGGCGCTCGGTGACGACAGGCAGTCGCCCAGCTACATCGAGACGGTCACGCGACGCGGCTATCGCTTCATCGCACCCGTTACCACCACACCATCGTCGGCCGCCGAACGGTTGGAGGAGCCGTCCGAGGACGTCGCGGACCGCAGGCGGCAATGGCGTGTTGGACGCACGACGGCGCTCGAGACACTCGACACCGCGTTGCAGAAGGTCCGCGCCGGTCAGCGTCAGGTCGTATTCATCACCGGCGAAGCCGGAATAGGCAAGACGACGCTTGTTCAGATGGCTCTCGATCGGATGGCAGGCGAGAGACCCGGTGTGCTGCATTGCGGTTGCAACGAATTGTTCGGCACCCACGAGGCTTTCCTGCCGCTGATTGAAGCCCTCAACGAACGATGCCGCGGCGAGGGAGACGCCGCAATGCTCGCCGCCATTCGCGAGCACGCGCCGACGTGGCTCGCCCAGATGCCGGGTTTCCTTGGTGAAGGCGATCGCGTCGCCTTCCAGCAGGAGGTTTTTGGCGCGACGCGGGAACGCATGCTGCGTGAGTTCGCCGATCTTCTGGAGAGCATCGCCGCGAAGCGGCCCTGGATCATCATCCTGGAAGACCTGCACTGGAGTGATCTTGCTACCGTGGATGTTCTGTCGCGCCTCGCGCGGCGGGACCGGAAGGCGGCGATCCTCGTTCTCGCCACCTATCGGCCGATGGAAGTCGCCGTCGGCGGACATCCGGTCAAGGCCGTCCACCAGGATCTCCAGATCCACGGACGTGCGACCGAGCTCGCGCTCGATCGGCTGACGGACGGCGACGTCGAGCGCTACCTCGCCCTGCGCTTCAACTCGGCCGAACTCGCCGGCGAACTGGTCGAGCGCATCTTCGCGCGGACCGAGGGGCAGCCCTTGTTCGTGACGTCGCTCCTCGATCATCTCGTTGCCCAGCGCGTGCTCGTCGAGGATAACGGCAGGTGGCGGCTGGAGCGTGAGGAGGCGGCCTCGCACGACAGCATGCCGCGCGATTTGCAGGGCATGATCGCGCGGCAGATCGATCATCTCACGGCTGAGGAGCGCAGCCTGCTCGAGGTCGCGAGCGCGGCGGGGGCCGAGTTCTCGGCGCTGCACATCGCGGACGCGCTCGATCGAAACGTGCTGGACGTGGAGCAGATGTGCGAGGAGCTCGCGCGTGCGGGCCGCATCATCCTCGTAGCCGGTTCGACCGAATGGCCGAGCGGAGAGGTCTCCGGCCGCTACGCGTTCCAGCACGCGCTGTACCAGGAGATGCTGTACCAGCGGCTGGCGCCGGCCCGCCGCGTGAATACCCACGTGCGGCTCGGTGTCAGTCTCGAGCGCGGGTATGGATCACAAGCCGGGGAGGTCGCCTCGGTGCTCGCGCGTCACTTCGAGCTCGGGCGCGATTTTCCGAAGGCAATGCGCTATCTCGCCACGGCGGCCGAGGGCTCGGCGCGGCGCTTCAGCACGCGCGAGGCTGCGAACTACCTTACGCGTGCCCTGGATCTCGTGCCGCATCTGCCGACAAACGTGCAGGTGCCGACGCGCCTGAAGCTGCTGTTGCAGCGCGCCTGGGCCTGGCGAGCCGGTGGCGACTTCCTGAACTCGCTGCAGGATCTCGGCGCGATCCTCGCCCATGCAGCCGAGAACGGCCTCGTTCGGGAGGAGGTGAACGCGCTGGTCGATCTCAGCAGGTTCTGCCTCTATGTCGATAGGCGACGATGCCTGCCCTTCGCCGAGCAGGCACTGGCGAAGAGCCGGGCGATCGATGACGCTGCATTCGCTGCCCTGGTTAGGGGCAACGTCGCCAATCTGAAGCTGATGCTTCGCGGCTGGAGCAGCGAGGACGCCGAGTTCTCGGAGCAGGCGTCGGCACTGATCTCGGAAGCGCAAGACCTCAGCATGCGCTTGCGTCGCTGCTCCATGGAAATGGTGCTCGAGTTCCTGAGGTCGAACTATCCGGCCTGCATTGATGCGACGAGCAGGGGCAAGCAGCTCGCCCGCGTGCTCGGCGACGTCTACCTCTTCGTGCTCTATGAGTCCGTCGAAGCGTTCGCGTCCCTCTACGTGGGCGAATGGGGGGCGCTGCAGCAGAGCGTTCGCTCGGCGCTCGCCATCGCGGAGCGGAACGCGAATCCGCAGGCGCGCGCCCTATGCCAGCTCACGATCGGGTGGCTTCATGCCGCGGCGGGGGACCATGAGACTGCGGCGAGACAGGCGCAGGAAGTCATCGCCCCGATGCTCGAGGCAAACCCGTTCACTTTCTTCCTCGGCAGGAATTTGCTGGTGCGCGCCCAGCTCGGGATGCGCAACCTCACTCTGGCGCGACAGCATCTTGATGCCGTCGAGCGGCGGATGGAGGTGGACGGTGTGCCGATCGAGTCGCTGGTCATGCCGCAGTATTTGCTGAACTGCTGCGAGTACTGGATCGAGGCCGGCGACCTCGACCAGGCAAAGGCGGCCGCGAGCCGGTTCCACGAGGTGACGAGCGCGGCACCGGATCGGCCGTTCCTCGCGCTGTGTCAGGAGGTGATGGCGCGAATTGCGCTACTGGGCGGCGATGTGGAGAGCGCCAGGCGGCACCTGTCCGAGGCCGTTTCGACCGTTCACCGTGCTGGGCTACCCTACGCGGCGTGGCGGGTCTACGCCTCGCTCGCCGAGTTTTACGCCAGCCGTGGAGAGGCACGGAAGGCAGCGAACTGGAGACGGCACTCTAATACGGTTGTGAAGTCGCTGGAGAGTTCGCTCGCGCCTGACGACCCGCTGCGCTCGCTGCCATTCTTCGCCCGCACCGAGATTGCCGGTGCAGCGGACAGTTGCATCTGCCGGCCTGACATCAATCGGGAAACTCGCTGATATCTTGCGGTTCTCTGGGCGGCGGGATCGGTCCGTTCTGCTTGTGCCGTCGCTCGCGCGACGCGCGATAGGCATCCCTGCGCAGCCGCATGATCGAGCCGAGCGGCTGATGATCGGCCAGGCAACGCCAGGGATCGAACGACAGGACGTCATTGGCGTAGTCGCGGCGTGTGGAGGTATTGGCGGCCTGTAAGGGAAGGGTGATCTTGCCCAGTGGCTGCGGCACTGCGACATCCTCTGGCCAGTCGATCGAGGAATCCTCGACCGGCGTGCGTTTCAGGTCGGTGCAGAGCTGGGCTCGCAGCTCATATTCCGCAAAGTTTTCCCGAAAGAACTCCGTGACCGAGTCCCGCACGATTTCGTCGCCGTCATGGCTGGGCTGACCCGTGAGCCTGCGCACGGCATCCGAGACCGGCACCGCCCGGATCCTCGCGATATAGTCGCCGAAGCGAAGCGTGCCCTCGGTGTGAAAGGTTTCGCCGAGGATGTTGTTGCCGGGGTCGCCAAGCGCCTTCGCAAGCAATGGTATAGGGGCGCCAGTCGCGTTCGAAACCGTGATGGCGATGCGCGAGAAGAAACCCACGATCCTGAATCCGACGTCCGGGGTATTCAGATTGCGCTCGACGTTGCGCTGGGCTGCCAGATAAGCCTTGGCATCGGCCATGTAGCTCGGGTGATTGACGAGAAGGAAATCCTGGTTGGTCGAAGTGTCATCCGCCAGCGCCTTGTCGCCGGACACACCCAGGACCTTGATCGCCATGCCGCGGGGCGCGCGAACGCGATCGCTCTTGAGGCCGAAAGCGGTGGAGAGCCGGACGATAATCGGATGACGGGCAGGCTTTGCGAACAGGCCCTGGCGCAGATGCGCCGGCAGATTGTCGTAGACGGTCAGCTCGCCGCGCAGGAAGCCGACGCCTTTGGCATGTTGCTGGCGAATGCCGTGGTGGAATCGCTTGAAGGTGGCGTCGCTGGTCCGCTCGATCGAGGCGACGATGTCCCGGACGGCGTCGGCCTCTTCGGGACTTGGCTGTTCGACAGAGGGGTCGTAGCGAACATATTGATCGGCTGCCATGGCGCTGATCTCCAGCCCGCGGATCACCTGGGCCTTGCGAACGGTGGCGGCCGCTGGGCGAATTCCATTGTAAGCGCGTGCCTGCCGCGCGAGCAACCGGAACACGAATTCCGGTTGCTCTGACGCCCCCTTCCGTCGCGGCTTTCAGTCGCGGCTATTGCGCGACGCGCTGCGAGGCGACCAGGTTCTCCTGGCGAACTTCGCTGCGGCGTTCAGGTGTCGTGCAGACCTTGTCGCCGTAAAACGCCTCGCGCCAGACATACCCCGACTGGCATATGTCGCTGCCGGGTTGATGCCGGCTGGAGGCCCTTGCGTTCTCGCTTGCGACGACGCTCCTGGACTCCGGCGTGACGCAGACGAGGTCGCTCGGAACGGCGACCCGCCACACATAGCCGGAGGCGCATTCCATCGCCGCCATGGCTGGGCTGGCCGAGGAAACGCAGATCGTCAGGAACGCACAGAGGGCGGCGATCCGATAGCTATTCCGGACAGTGTTGTTGTCCGAACGCGAGGGAGAAGGTGTGCGTGATGAAATGGTCATGATCAAAATCCTCCTGAAATAAGGCGCCACGCGGTCTCCCGATTGATGCGGGGGGCGTGGACGTCACCAGAGGCGATGCTAGGGCGGAGGCTCCCTTGAGTCCTTAAGCACGCCTTATCTTCCTCTCATCTTTCTCTTAAGCGCGGCGGGCCTCACAACGACAACCAGACCATCGCCGCCATGCAGGCGAGGTGCACCAGCACGATCGCCGCAAGGTGAAGCGGCCCGGCCTTGAGGGGCGGACCGCTCATCTTTGGGCTCCTCAGTTCGATCCTGCCGCGGCCGCCGTGAAGCTGCGGTCGACAGCCTGGCTGACGTCGAGCTTCTTCGGCAGGATGCCGTAGCGCGTGGCGCGATGGGAGGCCTCCTGCACTTCCTTCACCACGTTCTCGTCAATCACGATCGGGCTGGTGCGCTGCGCGGAGTAGGCGCTGAGCAGAACGTCTTCCGGCAGCTTGGTCAGCTCGGCGGTGTCCTTCGCATACTCACTGATGTGATCGAGCGACCACAGCCGCGCCTTGTTCAAGCGCTGCAGGAAATCCTGCACGGCGGCGCGCTTGCTCGCGATGGCGCTGTCGGAGGCAACGATGAAGGTGATGGTCGGCGTCAGGCCCTCGCCGTCGGCAATCACGCGAGCCTTGTCCTTCAGTGTCGCGAACGAGACATACGGCTCCCATACCGCCCATGCATCGACCGAGCCTGCGACGAGCGCGATCTTGGCGTCGACCGGGCCGAGCGGCGCAAAGGTCGCGTCGTCGAGCTTGATCTGCGCCTTCTCGAGTGTCGCGTCGATCAGGAACTGGCCCCAGCCGCCGCGGGTGCCGGCGAGGCGCTTGCCCTTGAGGTCGGCGGCCGACCTGATCGGCGAATCCTGCCGCACGAGGATCGCTTGCGTCTTCGCGTCCGACTTGGTGCCGCCGATCGCCTTGATCGGCGCGCCCGCGGCATAGACCGACAGGAAGGAGAGATCGCCGGTGTAGCCGACGTCGAGCGCGCCGGCGTTGAGCGCCTCCAGGATGGGCGCCGCCGCCGGAAATTCGGACCATTCGATCTTGTAGGGTAGATCCTTGGCGTAACCGGAGATATCGAGCAGCGAACGGTTGCCGCCTTTCTGATCGCCGACGCGCAGCACGACCGTGTCGGCAGCGAACGATGCGGCGGCCGTCGATAGGGTCATGGCGGCCGCGACCAGCGACGCCGCAAGCCTGCGCGTGAGGGAGTGATCGTGCGAGTCGGAATTGATGCTCATATGATGCTTCTTGTTTCTTCCTGGCTCACTTGGCGTGAGCGATGATGCATTGGGCTGGTCAAGTTTATGAGCCGAGAGGCCGCAGTCAATGAAACGGCCAACCGAATTGCGCGCGCTTGCCAGAAGGACGTTTCATTGAACGGATGCTTGCGAGAAGGCGATGTGCGCGTCGGCAGATATGCGTGAAGATTGTGCAAGAGATGGCATCGTCATCAGGTGCGTGACGACGAGCAGATCGCGCCGAACTCGAAGAAATCGTTTCGTCGTTGATGCGCGCACCGGTGGAGAGAATGACTGCGCTGCTCGCAACATTCGAAATTCCATTTCATTGACGATGCCGTCAACGCGCCGCATCATTTGCGCAGCGCAGTGAAGAGGTGAGGGATCGCCTCGAGAAATTTTTTCTCCTAACGCGGCTCCGCACGGGACGAGCGCAACGCGACGCGTTGCGTGGACGGCGGAGGCTTGGGGTAATGAGGAGCTGAAGCAAATGGATAACAACGAGAATAAGCGCAGCGGATCGGGGCTCGATCGGCGCCATTTGCTCCAAGCCAGCCTCGCTGCGGCTTTCGCGGCGCCACTCGGAGCCATCGGTGCGCAGGCCTTTGCGCCGCGCGCGATCGCGCCGGCGATCGATTTCCACGAGTTCCCGCTGTGCCAGACGTCCTCCGATGCACCGGCGCTCACCGGCGCGCCGCGCAAGCTTAAGCTGTCGTGGAATGCCGGCGCCGTCTGCCTCGCGCCGGTCCCCGTGGCGATCGAGCACGGCTTCTTTCAGAAGCAGAATCTCGACGTCGAGCTCGTCAATTATTCCGGCTCGACCGATCAGCTCCTGGAGGCGATCGCGACGGGCAAGAGCGACGCGGGTCTCGGCATGGCGCTGCGCTGGCTGAAGCCGCTGGAGCAGGGCTTTGACGTCAAGATCGCGGCCGGCACGCATGGCGGCTGCATGCGTGTTCTGTCGCGCGCGGATTCCGGCGTTGACAAACTTGCGGATCTCAAGGGCAAGATCGTCGCCGTGGGCGATCTCGGCGGCCCCGACAAGAATTTCTTCTCGATTCAGCTCGCAAAGCTCGGCATCGATCCGCTCAAGGAGGTCGACTGGCGCGCCTATCCGGGCAATCTGCTGGATGTCGCGGTACAGAAGGGTGAGGTGCAGGCTTTTCTGTCGTCCGATCCGCTCGCCTATCTCTGGCTGAAGGACAGTCAGTACAAGGAAGTCGCCTCCAATCTCGACGGCGAATATCGCGACAAGAGCTGCTGCATCCTCGGTCTGCGCGGCAGCCTGGTGCGCGACGAGCCGCAGGTCGCTCGTGCGATCACGCAGGCGCTGCTCGATGCCGCGATGTTCTCGTCGCAGAATCCGCAAAAGGCCGCAAAGTCGTTCCAGCCCTATGCGCCCAAAACTGCGTCGCTCGCTGACCTCGAAGGCATCGTGCGTTACCACACCCATCATCACCATCCCGTCGGCGAGGTGCTCAAGCGCGAGCTCAAGGCCTATGCGGACGACCTGAAGAGCGTGCAAGTCTTCAAGCAGAGCACCGATACCGCCAAATTCGCGGAGCGCATCTATGTCGACGTATTCGCTGTCTGACGGCGTTGCCTCCGTTGCGCCGCGCGAGGTCGCGCTTTCTGGCTGGTTGAGGGAATCCGGCGCCGGCATCGCGGCGAGCTTGGCCTGGATCGCCTTCGGCCTGTCGTGCCTCTGGTGGGAGGATGTCGGCGACTGGTCCCGCACGCATTCACTCGGCATCGCCGCCTTCATCATCGCCGCCTTCGCGCTATTCGGGACGGTCGGCGCCGATTACCTCGGTTCTGCCGGACGCGCCTTGCGCAACCGCGCGCCGTGGCTGCTGGCGCTCGGCTTGATCCTGACGCTGTGGGAGGTCGCGACTGCAAAATTCGCCTGGCTGCCGCTGCCGTTCTTCCCGCCGCCGCAGGCGATCATCGAGGTCTATACCGACGATCTGCCGAAGCTGCTCGACAGCGTCTTTGCCTCTGTCCGGCTCCAGCTCGGCGGCTATCTCATCGGTGCAGCGATCGGCTTCCTCACCGGCGTTTCGATCGGCTGGTCGCGCGCAATTGGCTATTGGATGCATCCAGTCCTGCGCTTCATCGGCCCACTGCCGGCCACCGCCTGGCTGCCGATCGCCTTCTTCACCTTTCCGTCGAGCTGGAGCGCTTCGACCTTCCTGATCGCGCTGGCGACCGGGTTTCCCGTCACCGTGCTGACCTGGTCGGGCGTCGCGAGTGTCAGCAACGCCTATTACGACGTCGCGCGCACGTTGGGTGCAAGGCCGTCCTTCCTGGTGCTGAAGGTTGCAATCCCCGCAGCACTGCCGCACGTCTTTGTCGGCCTGTTCATGGGGCTCGGCGCGTCCTTTGCCGTCCTGGTCATCGCCGAGATGATCGGTGTCAAGGCGGGCCTCGGCTGGTACCTGCAATGGGCGCAGGGCTGGGCCGCCTACGCCAACATGTATGCGGCGCTGATCGTGATGTCGCTGCTCTGCTCCGGCGCAATCACGCTGCTGTTCGCGATCCGCGATCGCCTCCTGGTCTGGCAGAAGGGGACCGTCAAATGGTAGCGACGGCCGAGGTCATCGCTTATGCAGCCGCGGGCGCCGCGCTCGACATCGAGCAGGTCAGCCATGCCTTCGACATCGACGGCACCGAGCTTCCGGTGCTCAGCAACGTCAGCATCGCGGTCGAGCCTGGCGAGTTCGTTGCGCTGCTGGGGCCATCCGGTTGCGGCAAGTCCACGCTGCTGCGACTGGTCGCTGGGCTCGAGAAGCCGCGGGCCGGCGCCTTGCGCGAGGACGAGACCCGTATCACGCACCCGCATCCCACGCGTGTCGTCGTGTTCCAGGATCCGACGCTGTTTCCCTGGCGCACGGTCTGGGACAACGTCGCACTCGGCCTCGAGGCTCGGGGCATCCTGAAGAGCCAGCGTTCGCGCGTCGATGCGGCACTCGATCTCGTCGGGCTGTCGGAATTTCGCAACGCCTATCCGCATCAGCTCTCCGGCGGCATGGCGCAGCGCGTGGCGCTCGCGCGTGCGCTCGTCAACGATCCGAAAATCCTGATTCTCGACGAGCCGCTCGGCAAGCTCGACTCGCTCACCCGCATCACCATGCAGGCCGAGCTCGTCTCGCTGTGGCGGCGCAAGGGCTTTACCACTCTTCTCGTGACCCACGATGCGGAAGAGGCGCTGTTCCTCGCCAACCGCGTCATCGTGTTCAGCGAGCGTCCCGCGCGCGTCAAGGCCGACATCCGCGTCGATCGGTCCTATCCGCGCCATCGCGGCGATCCCTATCTCGCGGAGCTGCGCCGCCAGATCCTCGGCCTGTTTGGGCTCGACGCCACGTGGTGACACCGCACGGCAACTCGGCCGCAAAAAGCCGCGCGGCGCAAAGCGAGCAGGACTACATCGAGCGTGCGCAGGGTCTCGCCGCGGTCTTCGCCCGACGTGCCGCCGAGCATGATCGCGCGGCCAGCTTTCCCTTCGATAATTTCAAGGAGTTGTCGGAAGCCGGCCTGTTGTCGCTAACGGTACCCGCCGCGCTCGGCGGTGCCGGCGCAGGCGTGCGCTATGCGGCGCGGATCGTCGGCATCATTGCCCAGGCCGATCCGTCCACCGCGCTGGTGCTCTCGATGCACTACATCAACCATCTCGTGATGGCGCGCAGCCCGACCTGGCCGGGCCGCCTGTCGCGCAAGCTCGCCCGCGAGACGGTGGAGGGCGTCGCGCTGGTCAATGCGCTGCGCGTCGAGCCGGAGCTCGGCTCGCCCGCGCGCGGCGGCCTGCCCGCAACGATCGCGCGGCGGACCGAGACCGGCTGGCGCCTCTCCGGCCACAAGATCTATTCGACCGGCGCGCCGATCCTGAAATGGTACCTGGTCTGGGCGCGAACAGATGAAGAGGAGCCGCGCGTCGGCCAATTCCTGGTGCCGGCAGGCCTCCCGGGCACGCGCATCGTCGAGACCTGGGACCATCATGGGCTACGCGCGAGCGGCAGCCACGATGTCATCTTCGACGAGGTCGTATTCCCGCTCGACCACGAGATCGATGTTCGCAAGCCCGCGGACTGGCGCGGGCTCGATGCCACGCAGGCGACCACTCATACCGTCTTCATCGCCGCGATCTATGACGGCGTCGCGCGCGCCGCGCGCGACTGGCTGATCGACTTCCTGAAGAGGCGCGCGCCCTCCAGCCTCGGTGCGCCGCTTGCGACGCTTCCCCGCGCCCAGGAGGTGCTCGGCGCCATCGAGGCCAGGCTTGCCGTCAACGCCCGGTTGATCAATTCATTTGCCGGCGACTTCGACGACGGTATCGAGCTGTCGGCCGCCGAATCAAACGCGATCAAGCTCACCGTGACCAACAACGCGGTGGCCGTGGTCGAGGACGCGCTGTCGCTCACCGGCAATCACGGTCTTAGCCGCACCAACCCGCTGGAGCGGCACCATCGCGACGTGCTGTGCGGCCGCGTGCACACCCCGCAGGACGATTCGACGCGCGTTGGCCTTGGCCGCGCTGCGCTGGGGCTTTGAAAATCACAAAGGAGAGATCAATGTCGATCGAGTTCATCGGCTTCATCAGCAACAATAATTCGTCGGAGACGATCGTCCGTGAGGGGCCGGTCCTGAACCCCACCCATGTCGAGGCGGTGGCGAAGGCGCATGAAAATGCCGGTTTCGATCGGGCACTGCTCGCGTTCCATTCGACGAGCCCCGACGCCCTTCAGGTGGCTCAGCACGTGCTGAATGTCACCGACCGCCTCAACGTGCTGATCGCGCAGCGTCCCGGCTTCACCGCACCGACGCTGCTGGCGCGGCAGGTTGCCGTGCTCGATCAGTTCTCGCGCGGCCGCGTCGCGCTGCACGTCATCACCGGCGGCAATGCCACGGAGCTGCGGCAGGACGGCAATACGCTCGACGACAAGGACGAGCGTTACGCCCGCACGTCCGAATTCCTCGACATCGTCAGGCTGGAATGGACCAGCGACAAGCCATTCACCTACAAGGGCAAGTACTATCAGGTCGAGAACGGCTTTGCGCAGGTGAAGCCTTTCCGTCCCGAGGGCATTCGCATCTATTTCGGCGGCGCCTCGGATGCTGCGATCGACGTCGCCGGCAAGCATGCCGACACCTTCGCGCTGTGGGGCGAATCCTATGCCCAGGTGCGTGACGTCACCTCGCGCGTCCACAACGCGGCGGTAAGGCACAGCCGGCCGACGCCGCGCTTCAGCCTCTCGGTCCGGCCGATCATCGCGCCGACCGAAAAGCAGGCTTGGGAGAAGGCGGAAGCGATTTTGGCGCGTGCGAGCGCGCTTCAGGACAAGACCGGTTATCGCAAGCCGGCCGACGGCCACGCTACCGCCGGCGCCCGCCGTCTGCTCGCGCTCGCCGACCAGGGTAGCCGCATCGACAAGCGCCTGTGGACCGAGATCGCAAAGCTGACCGGCGCCAACAGCAACACGACCGCGCTCGTCGGCACGCCCGAGCAGGTCGCCGAAGCCTTCGGCGACTACTATGACCTCGGCATTTCGCACTTCCTGATCCGCGGCTTCGATCCGCTGATCGATGCCATCGAATACGGGCGCGAGCTGATCCCGCTGACGCGCGAACTGATCGCCAAGCGCCAGGTCGCCCGCGGCGAGGCGGCGGAATGATCAGGCTGATGCTCGCCGGCGCGCTGCTGTTCGGTTCGATCGACCTCGCAGCAGCACAAACAACCTTGCGCGTCGGTGATCAGAAGGGCAATGCGCGGGCCGTGATGGCAGCGGCAGGCCAGCTCAACGATGTACCGTACAGGATCGAGTGGAAGGAATTTCCGGCAGCGGCGCCGCTGCTCGAAGCGCTGAGCGCGGGCGCGATCGAGACCGGGCTCGTGGGCGATGCCCCTTTTACCTTCGCCGCCGCCTCCGGTGCGCCAGTGAAGGCGATCGCGGCCATCCGGCAGACGCGTGAGGGGCTTGCCATCCTCGTGCCGGAGAACTCGTCCATCAAGAGCTTTGACGGTCTGCGCGGCAAGAAGATCGCAACGGGGCGTGGTTCGATCGGCCATCAGCTCATTCTGGCGGCGCTGGAAAAGAACGACTGGGCTGCGGCCGACGTGCAGATCGTGTTCCTCGCGCCGTCCGATGCCAAGATCGCCTATAGCCAGGGCTCGGTCGATGCCTGGGCGACCTGGGAGCCCTACGTCAGCCAGGAGGAGGTGCTGTTCAAGTCGCGTCGCATCATCACCTCGGAAGGCCTGACGCCGGGCCTCAGCTTTCAGGTGGCGCGGCTAGAAGCGATCCGCGACAAGCGCGCCGAGCTGACCGACTTCATCCGGCGCCTCACCGCCGCGCGCGCCTGGTCGATCAACAATCTGGACAGCTATGCCGAGACCTGGGGCAAGCTGATGAACATCCCGACCGCAGTGCCGCTCAACTGGCTCTCGCGCGCAAAGATCCGCATCACGCCGATCGACGACAGCGTGGTCACGGACGAGCAGGGCACCATCGATCTCTATTTTCGCTGGGGCCTGATCAAGCAGAAGCGCGAAGCGGCGGAGATCGTCGACCGCAGCTTCTAAAAGCGGGATTGTAGGTCTCGTGTCCCGGACGCGGCGCAGCGTGAAACGCTGCGACGCAGAGCCGGGACCCATGCCGCATACCAGCTCTGGGCTACATAGGCCCCGGCTCTGCAGCGCACCACTGCGTGATGCGCTGCGTCCGGGGCACGACATCTCACGTGCTCCTCAAGCGTTCGTGAGGCGAGAACGGAGTTTCCCGCTCCGCCGCCATCCTCGAAATTCCTTCTGCGTTTGGTCTCGTCGGCGACAGCCGCATTGCTATTTGCAGCGTGCCTCTTGCCGCACGCTATCTCCCGTCAAAAGTCAGGCAGACGACCACATCGGGAGACTGGCCATGGGCCTGCAACAAACAAAAATCGAATCGCTTCCCTTCGTCACAGCCGAGCTCAACTATCTCGCACCCACATCCGGCAAACCCCGCACCTACGCGTTTGATCCGCCGCCGGGCGAGCCGAAAAGCACCTCATTGCCCGAGCCGCACCAGGTCCCGATCTTCGACGGACGTCTGATTGCGGAAAACTTCTCGCTCGATCGCGAAGGTTTCGCGCTGGTGCGGCATCCGACGCGCGTCAGGGATTTTTACAACGACGAAGAGGTGAGGACGATCTACTATCCCGCCGTTGAAGCCTTCCTGCGTGCGACGTTGAAGGCCGATCGCGTCGTCATCTTCGATCACACCGTGCGCAAGCGTGTTGATGGCGCCGCCGACATCCGCGGCGCAGGTCCGCGCCAGCCCGCAACGCGCGTTCATGTCGACCAGACCGTCACCTCGGGCGCCAACCGCGTGCGCGAGCATCTGCCGGATGAAGCCGAGGAGCTTCTCAAGGGCCGGGTGCAGGTTATCAATCTCTGGCGTCCGATCCGCGGTCCCTTGCGTGATTCTCCGCTCGCAATGGCCGACGGCGCGACGATTGCCCCCGACGACCTCGTGGCCTCCGATCTGATCTATCCCAACCGCCGCGGCGAGACCTATTCGGTGAAATATAATCCGAACCATCGCTGGTTCTATTTTCCGGAGATGACGCCAGACGAAGCGCTGCTTCTGAAGTGCTATGATTCCGCAACTGACGGCCGCACCCGCTTCGGGCCACATACTGCGTTCGTCGATCCGACCACGCCGACCGATGCGCCGCCACGCGAAAGCATCGAGCTGCGAACTCTGGTTTTTCACAAATCGTAACAATGTGTGATGGCACTGCCGGCCTTGAACCGGCAGCGCTCCTGGAACTTCAGGAAACAGATCGACGTTTGCAGCGCCGGGCAGGGCGAACCCGGAGGGGTGCCGTGCGAGCGCTGACCGCTTTATTGTTCTGTCTTGCTACCTCTTCTCTAGCGCATGCCGAAAACGGACTAGCCTCATATTACGGATACGGAAAAGCCGCCAGGAACGGCGAATTGACGTGCGCCCACCGGACGCGGCCGTTCGGCAGCGTGCTCACGGTGTCCTACGGTGGGCGCTCGATTCAATGCCGCGTCAACGATCGCGGGCCGTTCATCCGTGGCCGCATCGTTGATCTATCCGTCCCTGCCGCTCGCGCGCTTGGCATGATGAGCGCGGGTGTGGTGCGGGTCTCCGTGCAATAGGCATGCGTCTGCCCGCAAGCTCGCTATAATGCCGCCCAAACACATGCGGAGGGGGGCGCAATGGCGAAGGTCAGGGTAGGGCTCGTGGGCTGCGGTTTCGTGTCGGAACTGCATATGTATGCGTTTCGGCGTGTCTATGGCCTGGATGTCGAGGTTGCGGCGGTTGCCGCGCGCGGCGACCATGTCGTGGAGTTCGCCCGCCGTCATCAAATCCCGCGCAGCTATCGAAGCTTTTCCGACTTGCTCACGGATGCGGATATCGACGTCGTCGACATCTGCACGCCCCCCAATCTGCATGCGACGATGATCGTTGCGGCCATGCAGGCGGGCAGGCACGCGATCTGCGAAAAGCCCTTTGCCGGCTATTTCGGCCGCGAGGGCGACAAGCCGCCAATCGGGAAGCACGTGCCGAAGGCATTGATGTACGAGCGCGTGCTGGAGGAGATGGAGGCCACGCGCGACGCGATACAGCGGACTGGCAAGCTCTTCATGTATGCCGAGGACTGGGTCTATGCGCCGGCGGTGACCAAGACCGCGGAGATCATCAGGGCGACGAAGGACAAGATCCTGTTCATGAAGGGCGAGGAGAGCCACTCCGGCTCGCATGCCGCGCACGCCGCGCAATGGGCGATGACCGGTGGCGGTTCGCTGATCCGCATGGGCTGCCACCCGCTGTCGGCGGTGCTTTACCTGAAGCAGGTCGAGGCGAAAGCGCGTGGTGAGACGATCAGCGTCGCGAGCGTCACCTGCGACGTCGGCAACGTCACCGCCGGTCTCAAGCCGGAGGAGCGCGCCTACATCAAGGCCAACCCGGTCGATGTCGAGGATTGGGGCACGCTCACCATCACCTTCTCCGACGGTACCAAGGCGACGGTGTTTTCCGGGGACATGATCATGGGCGGCGTTCGCAATTTGATCGAGACCTACACCAGCGGCGGCTCATTGTTCGCCAACATCACGCCGAATACGCATCTGGTGAGCTATCAGACCAGCGAGGAGAAGCTCGCCTCGGTCTACATCACCGAAAAGGTCGACCGCAAAACCGGCTGGCAATATGTCTGCCTCGAAGAGGAATGGACGCGCGGCTATTTGCAGGAGATCCAGGATTTTATGGAGTGTGTGGCGACCGGCCGGCAGCCGCTGTCGGATCTCGCGCTGGCGTTCGAGACGATCAAGGTGAACTACGCCGGCTATTGGGCCGCGGAGGAGGGACGGCGGGTGGTGTTGTGAGGCATCGTAGTGCTTGATTGATCGGCCACGCGCACGCTGCCATCCCGTCTCCCCTTGCGGGATGCGCCAGGGCGGGAAAAGGTCAATGAACTCAATAACAGACGCCGCTAGTGTCGGCCCAGTGTCGGGAAACGCTTTTTTCAGGCGTTTTCCAGTATTTTTTTGGCGCGCCGCCCATGGGGACCTGGACGCGGTTGTCGCCCGGATGCGACGGATTTTGATCTTGAGCCAATGCGCGCAACGGCCATAGCCAGGCGGTGCTTCGACACTAGGTTTTCCAAGCCCATGCGGCACGCCGCGAGGAATAAGCGCTTTTGGACAGAAGTGGACATCAACCAACCGACAAACTCAGCCGAACCGTCGAGAATGATCCTGGCTGTTCTCTAATTCCGGGCCTTCGGTCAAGACTCTCCAAACACATCCTTGCCGGTTTGGTCGGCGGGAATTCGCTAGTTGCTATGCTGTTTGCATGGCGGTCTCCTTTGACGACCATCTAAATTCGGTACCATTGATCCACATGCGATGCAGAATGACCGCGAGCTTTCGCGCGACCGCAACTTGGCTTTGCGTAGCCCGCTTCGTTGCAAGCCGCGTGCCCCAGGCTTTGAGGGCTGACCATTTTGCTACGCGCGTGAGCAGCACATTGGCTGCCTCGTAGAGATAGCCGCGCAACATCTTGTCGCCGCACTTCGAGATTCGACCCGTCCAGTCGATCTCGCCGGATGCGTATCTTCGGGTCGTTAGTCCGACATAGGCCCCAACGCTTCTTGACCTTTTGAAGCGCGTAGGGTCATCGATCGTTGCAAGAAAGCAAAGAGCCGTGACAGGACCAATGCCAGGTGCCGTCATGAACTGTCGCACTTGAGCATTGCCGCGTGCGAGCTTCATGACCTTGCGGTCGAGATCCGCAACCTGCTGCTCGATGGCCATTCGGGCGGTGAGTAGCGGCGTTACCGCAACGGCGAGTTCCGGCCGATCTTTGATGAGCTCCGCAGCACGCAATGCAAATACGTTCATCTTTGCTGGGCCAATAACCAACCCGAGGTTCTTTAAGAGCCCGCGGATTTGGTTCTCGAGATCCCGCTTGATCTTGACGAGCAGAGCCCGGCTGACCAGCAGAGCCTTCACCGCATGACTGGCGCACCTCCTTATACCATCCACATTGCATGATGCGGGCGATGCCTACGGCATCGTTGCGGTCGCTCTTGTTGATCTGCATTTTCAAAACCGCCTTGGCGTGCCTGGCGTCGATGCAGATGACCGGCAGCCCCAGCTTATTCAACTCGGTCCACAGCCATGTCGACGTTGTCCCTGTTTCGAGTACCCCATGTGTGAAAATGCGAAAGATCGAAGCGCGGTGAGAACTACATTCTTCAATTCGCTCTTTAAGTTGAGCGCGCTTTCGAGTTTGAGTGCCAGAACCGTCCTGGACGCATAACTTCACCTATCACCACCAAGGGCCTTAGCGTTTTCACACAGCCAAGACCCAACTGAGACATCAGCGGCCTGTTTTTGCTGCGAGGCGGTGCATAGCTCTCGCTCGAATGGCGCTGGCATGCCAAGAATGAAGATGCCAGCGAATGTCGCTCGGCAATATTGCGGTATGTCAAAATAGGTACATTGATCAGAGGTAATAACAGAACTACGGTACAACCTGGACCGGCCGGCACCACCTCCGCCGCCTTGCGATCCGAGGACTCGTTTTAGTCACACTTTTTGTCCGACCAATCACGCTTGTTGCCCACCAAATCGTAGTCTTGTTTTTTGGGAGAGCAGAAGTGGCGTGGAGTAGAGTTCTTTGCTTTACCGATCCGCTGGCGTGTCAAGCAGCCTTCCCGTATTCTGACATTGAAATACTTCCCACGACGAAAGATTTTCGGGTCGAGATGACCCAGGTCGCCATGAGCCGGCTCTGGTTGCAACGTACTCACTTATCCTCGCCAACAGTCAGCATCGCCACAAGCAGGCCCGGTCGGCGATCGATCGGCTTTCTTACCGAATCCAATTTGTCACCGTACTATCACTGCGGAATTGAGGTCATCCCCGGCGACATCATTGACAACACGCTTGAAGCTGAGCATCGACGATGCGGCCCTGGTCTTGACTACGGCGCGATGTCCATCCCAACCGACGAGCTTGATACTGCAGTCGAAGCGATAATTGACTGCGAGTTGATGGAAAAGTCAGAACGGCACATTTTTCATCCGCACCCTCAGTCGATGTCACGGCTACTGAAGTTACACCGGGCGATCGGACAGCTCGCCCACGACACTCCCGATATTCTGCAACTGCCGGAGGTGCTTCGCGCGCTGGAGAATGAATTCGTCCACGTCATGGTCAGATGCCTCGCTGATGCGGTCGACGAAAAGACCAGCACTCGTGGCCGGCGCCGTGATGCGATCATCGCGCGGTTCGAAGAGTTTCTGGAGGCAAATCCCGACCGGCCACTTTATCTTACCGAAATCTGTGCGGCTATCGGCGTCGCGGAGCGAACGCTTCGCGCCTCTTGCGAAGAGCATCTGGGCATGGGACCGATCCGGTTTCTCACTCTCCGTCGGATGCACCTCGTGCATCGCGCGTTGCTGAGCGCGGTTCCATCGACATCAACCGTAACTCGGATAGCTACCGACCATGGCTTTTGGGAGCTTGGCCGTTTTGCGGTCGCCTATCGCGCCGCGTTCGGAGAGTCGCCGTCCGAGACCTTGAAGCGCCGCCCCACGAAGCAGATTGCGATCCATCTCAATCGCCCATCATCACTCGTGGCCGCCGAAGCGAACTCATAATCTTGCAAAGGGGGAGCCTCTTTGCTCATGCAAGAGTCTACTTGAAAGCCAGCATTATTGGAGGAGAAGTTTAGGACGAAAAAGAGCAGTCTGTTGCGGGCCTTTCCGAAACCCGGAGATCGCAGCGATGGATGATCTTCACAATAGATCGATCCGGAGACGTTGCGGGCCGGGCGGTGCTTAAAGGCGCTGTTCGTGTTTGTGATTTCCTCTTCCGCAGCGATTTTCCTAATCCTGGAGTTGAGCCAGCCGTTTGTCGGACTGACGCAGATTTCCAGCAGGCCACTGCGCAACGCCCTTGCGCCGCTTGGGCGGCTGAATGTCCGGGTCTGGGCCCCTCGCGTTATTTGCTGCGTCTGCTCAAAAGCGATCGCTATCGGGACCGAAGCTCATCGATTGGTAGCGAGCACTGCCCGGCTCCGTCACCCCGAGCAGACATGAGTGCCCCGCTAAACGCGGCCCTCCCTCTGATATCTTACTCGTCTGCCGAAAACGCATAGGCCGCGAAATGAAGGCGCCTTAAACGGTAAGCTCGGTGTAGTGGACAGCGAAACCGGCCATTCGAGGAGGACGTCGTGATCAAAATTGCGAGTTTCCTATCATCGAGTTTTCTCCTGTGCGCAATGTTGGCCCCCGGAGCGCACGCTCAGCAGATCAACGGCGTACCGGGTTCGCCCAGCGCCACGACCACGATCGACGGAAAACAACTGCCGCCAGAGCCTCCGAAATTCGGTGGCGTGGTCAACGAGACCGCCAAAGATTCCAAACCGTATTGGCCACCGTCCGTAGTTCCGCCCAAAGGCGCGCCGAACGTTCTGCTGATCATGACCGATGACCAGGGCTATGGCGTTTCCGGCACCTTCGGCGGTGTCATCCCGACCCCGAACATGGATCGCATCGCCAAGGCGGGATTGCGCTATACCCAGTTTCACTCCACGGCACTTTGCTCGCCGACGCGGGCGGCATTGATCACCGGCCGCAACCACCATTCGGTCGGGTACGGCGTCATCGGTGAAATGTCCACCGGCTATCCGGGCTACGATTCTGTCATCGGTCCCGAAAGCGCGACGATCGGGACCATTCTCCGCGACAACGGATATGCCACGTCGTGGTTTGGCAAGAACCACAATACCCCGACCTATCTGTACAGCGCGGCCGGACCGTTCGATCAATGGCCGATCGGTATGGGATTCCAATATTTCTATGGGTTCATGGGCGGCGAGACCGACCAGTGGACGCCCTATTTGTTCCGCAACACGACCCAGGTTTTTCCCTGGATCGGCAAGCAAAACTACAACCTCATCACCGACATGGCTGATGACGCCATCAACTACATGAACAGCTTGAACGCCTCGGCTCCCGACACGCCGTTCTTTGTCTATTACGTGCCGGGTGGCACGCATTCGCCGCATCAGCCGAAGAAGGAATGGATCGACAAGTTCAAGGGCAAGTTCGACATGGGATGGGAGAAGCTGCGCGAGCAGATCTTCGCCAACCAGAAGCGGCTCGGCGTGATCCCGGCAAATACCGAGCTGACCCCCTGGCCGGATGTCCTGCCGAAGTGGGACTCGCTTTCCTTCGTGCGAAAGAAGTTGTACGCGCGCGAGGCTGAAGTGTTTGCCGGCTACGCCGCCTATACCGACCACGAGATCGGCCGCGTCATCCAGGCGGTCGAGGACATGGGAAAACTCGATAACACGCTGATCGTCTACATCAGCGGCGACAACGGCACCAGCGCCGAAGGCACCCTCGAGGGCACCCCGAACCAGATGACCGCTTACAACGGCATTCTGGACCTCCCGGAAGCCGAGCTGCTGCGGTACTACGAGGATTGGGGCTCCGACAAGACGTACCCGCATATGTCAGTCGCGTGGTCCTGGGCGTTCGACACGCCGTTCAAATGGACCAAGCAGGTGGCGTCGCACTTCGGCGGCACACGCCAGGGCATGGCCATTTCGTGGCCCGGCCACATCACGGACGTCGGCGGCATCCGCACCCAATTCCACCACATAATCGATATTGTGCCGACGATCCTCGAGGCCGCGGGTATTCAGGCGCCGGCCATGGTCAATGGCATTGCGCAAAAGCCCATTGAGGGCGTGAGCATGGTCTACACGTTCGACCAGGCGAATGCCAACGCACCCTCGAAGCGCGACACGCAGTATTTCGAGATGTTCGCCAATCGCGGAATCTACCACGATGGCTGGTATGCATGCACGACGCCCCCGGTGCCGCCGTGGATCTTGGGAACAGCCAAGCTGCCTGACATCAACGACTATAAATGGGAGCTCTACAACATCGCTGACGACTATTCGCAAAACAACGACCTCGCAGCCAAGAATCCTGACAAGTTGAAGGAGCTCCAGGCGTTGTTCCTGACCGAGGCGGCGAAATACCAGGTCTTGCCGCTGGACAACTCGATCCTGCCGCGCCTCGTGACGCCGCGGCCGAGCGCGACCGCCGGGCGAACGGTCTTCACGTATTCCGGTGAGAATCCCGGCATTCCGGATGGAAACACCCCGAGCATCCTCAACAAGGATTACACCATCACCGCGGAGATTACCGTCCCCCAGGGCGGCGCGGAAGGAATGATTGCCACTTTCGGCGGTCGCTTCGGCGGATATGCTCTCTACCTGCTCAAAGGCAAGCCAGTCTTCGTTTACAACTTGCTCAATCTAGAGCGGTATCGCTGGGAGGGCGGAGTGGGAGGCCGCGATGTGTTTGGCGATGCGCTCAAGCCCGGCAAGCACACGATCGTGTTTGGCTTCAAGTATGACGGCCCCGGCCCGGGCAAGGGTGGCACCGGTGTGTTGACGGTGGATGGCAAGCAGTTGGCCAAGAAGACGATCCCGCACACGATCCCCTTCCTTATGGCGATCGACGAAACCTTTGACATCGGGAGCGATACCCGCACGGCGGTGGACGACAGCTACAAGCTGCCGTTCCGCTTCACCGGCAAGATCGACAAGCTGACCTACAAGCTTGGCGCGACGCAAATGACGAGTGACGAACAAAAGCTCATGCGGCATGCTCTCGAAAGAGCAAGGGATTAGGTACCGCAATCCCGGTACGGGCGCTGAGTAGGCGCCCGTGCCGGACATATTGCGATAGTCCGGATGTGGCACGTTTGAGACATGCCGACTTCATCGAGCAATGTCCGAGTTCGAGAGCAAAGCGACTTTAGTATTGCGGTTGTACGCGCTGCAATTAAGGCATGCAGCGATGTCCATCGACCGATGCGCCTGGAGTGACGAGCATGATGTCGATAAAATTGCCGCTCTGGCTTCGCTTTTTCCTGCTTATCGGAGTCGCCGTTTTTGCCGCAGGCGCAGGTCTCCTTGGCTATCGGTACTACACCCGCCCGGCAACACTTACCGTGGCAGTCGGCTCGATTGACGGCGGGGCAGCCCAGGCAATGTCAGCCATGGCAAGCGAACTCGTTTCAACGAACGCGCCGGTCCGGCTCAAGGTTATCGACAGCGGCACCGCGCTTGAGGCGGCTAACGCCTTCTCCGCGGGCAAGGTCGACCTGGCCGTGGTTCGCGGCGACGTCGGCGACTTGTCGCAGGCGCAGGCCGTCGTCGTCGTCAGCCACATGGTCGTACTGATCATCGTGCCGCCGGGATCGTCGATCGACGAAATGGCCAACCTGAAGGGACACACGGTCGGCGTGGTCGGCGGAGTAGCGAACGCCAAAATTGTCGATGTATTGACCAAGGAATATGATCTGGCGAGCGCAAAAGTTGCGTTCAAGAACCTTGCTGTGACGGATGTCCGGCAAGCCATTCAGTCAAAACAGGTCAGCGCCCTGCTTGTCACGATCCCGCTCGCCGAAAAATATCTCTCGCTCGTTCGCGGATTTTTTCAGCTCGACCATAAAAAGGTTCCGGTACTGATCCCGATCGAGTCCGCGGGGGCAATCGCAGAGAGTCAACGCGCATTTGAAAGCTTCGACGTTCCGAAGGGCACGCTGCGGGGATCGCCGCCGGTCCCGGAAGATGACCTGACGACCCTAAGGACCTCACTATACCTGGTTGCGCAAAAGAAGCTCGGCACCGATCTGGTAACCAGCCTCACGGAGGCGATCATGAGCGCGCGCAGGAATCTTCTGCGCGAGCAGCCGATTTTCGCGCAGATCACCGCGCCCAGTACCGACCAGGATGCCTACCTTCCGCTGCACCCTGGCGCGGCAGCCGTCTACAACAGCACCACGCAGAGCTTCATGGATGAATACGGCAACTGGATCTATTTGACGCCGATGGTGCTGGGTGGCGCTGCCACCATGCTTGCGGCGGCGTGGAAATTCCTGGGCATCGGCAACCGCGCAACCGAAGGCCCGCTCGATTCTCTCTACGCCCTGGCGCGCCGGATTCGGAAAGTCGACACAGAGGCTGAACTTTCGGATATCGAAGAAGAAATCGACGGCATTCTAAAGGCGGAGCGCGCTAAATCCGCTGCTGGAGACGAGAGCGCGGTGGATGATGCCACATTGAACGTGGCAGCCCACCGGCTGGAGAACTTGATTCACGACCGACGCACATTGATCGCGAAGGGACACGCAGTTGCCTCCGCCGCATAGGCGACACACCGCCAAGTCGCGACACAGGTGAATCATGAATGCAATCGCGGTATCGTGCATCACGTTTGTATGCATCTCAGGCGGCGCCCCATCTGGCGCGCCGCGTTCCACCGTCGTTACCTCGATCGAGCGGTTAGGCCGCATGCTTCTGCTCGATCTGCGGTGAGGAAAATGCGCCGCTCGCGATGTTGATCCTGCGCGGCTTCATGGCCTCCGGGACCTCGCGGACCAAGTCGATGATCAGCAGCCCATCCTTAAAGGAAGCCTGCTTCACCTGAACGTAGTCGGCGAGATTGAACACGCGACGGAACGGACGCGCGGCGATGCCTTGGTATAGGTATTCGCCGGCGGCCTTCTCGGGCTTCCGGCCCTCGACGGTCAGCGCGTTCTGCTCGGCGGTCACGGTGATGTCGTCGACGCCGAACCCTGCCACCGCAAGGCTGATCCGGTAGTGGTCCTCGCTCGTACGTTCGATGTTGTATGGGGGATAGTTGTCCTCGGTCGCCTGGTGCAAGGTGCTGTCGACGAGGTCGGCCAGGTGATCGAAGCCGATGGTGGAGCGCCACAGGGGCGCGAAGTCAAAGGTGGTCCTCATAACCACATCCTCCAAAGAGCAAGATGGATACGAAGGAGCGCAAGACAGGGTTTCAGAACGGGTCCGAAGACACCGGTCCGGCGCCCGCACCGGGCCCGATCTGGCGCCCGGCACACCGCTCTCGCGGCGAAAAATGACTTAGAAAAACGGAGAGCCGTTTCAAGAGGCCGGCCAAAATTTTTCTTGTAACGAAGCCGCTGGCTCGAACGACTCGGAAGCGCGGCACAGGCGCGTCTTGACACCGAGATCGCTTTGAATATTTTTGCGGCGGGAAAGTTCTCTTCCCTCTCTCAACCGAAAAAGGACGACGACAACCGTCAGGAGTGACGACGATGCTCGATGAACATCTCGCTCGCATTCGTGTGCACCGCAACAACATCCACCGCTATCGACGCCTGCTGCGAACGAGGCTGTCAGATCTCGAACGCCAGTTCATCGAAAGACGCCTTGCTGAGGAGCAAACTGCGCTCCGGTCTGTGGCGGCCGAAACTTTTCCTATTGCATTCACACTTCCGAAAAATCCGACTTCCACAACTTTTGGGGACGGAGCCATGAGCGACGTCCGCGAACTCACTACTTGTGGGCCACGTGTTACAACTCGCGCTCCATTGCAGGATGGCTGCGGTTTTTGACCTTGATCCAGAACTTTTGTCGGCCGCCACAGTACGGCCGATCGCGATGCTTCGAGACAGGACCCTCCAAGCCCATGCGACACGCCGCGCGGAATAGGTCTAGCGCCGATCGGCCTCCGCCGAGGTGGTAAAATGCGAGAGAGGGTAGTTTCTGGAACTTGATTGCTCTGCTACTAGGTGGCGAACGCGTTGCGGAGAGGCAACACGGACAAATCCTGTTGTGAGCGGAATGGCCATTCCGTTGCACGCTTGGTATCTCTCTAGCAGAGATGGAGGACATCGCATCAATTTAACTCCGACTACAGCCAGGGGACGAAGTCATGACTGATGTAGAATTGACTGAAGACGCATTGGGCAAATTTCTAGACGGGCTTTTTGCTCGACATTCCCGAACGGCAGTAAAGGCGGCCATCATGGTTTGCATGACTGCAATATCGATTGTCATGTTCACTGGATCATTTTGGAAGGCCGCTTGGATCAGCTTTTCGGTACTTGTTTTGTCGGTCTTCACGACATGGCGCCGCTATCTCGAGCCGTTGTGCTTTTTCGTCTTTGTCCTCGCCGTGATCTTTGCCTGCATCGAGCCTGACACGCTCATTAAGCTGCAACTCGCGGTTCAGCGGTAGACGACTGCGGTCCTGCGCCTCTCGCGCATGGGAAAAACTCCGCTTTTCGAGCACGGCGAGATCGGGCGCCAGATGCAAATTGAGAGAGCTGCTTACCCTCCTCTGGCGATCGGGAAAGAGTGGTAATAGAGTGAAGTTGTTGATTCGGCGTTTCGCCTCGGCGACGTAGCGCCGACACGAGAGGCCTCAGCTGGCCAGCCCCGGAGCTGAGGCCTTTTCCTTTGCGCATTCAGTCGCGAGAACCAAGATCTGTCTGTGCTTTTTTTCACTTTCGCTGCGGAATGGAATCGCCGCTCAGGACTCTTGCGTTTGTTAAGCAAAAGCGCAGAAGGCTGAGCGCTCCATACCGTGTCAAGCTGACGTCACCGCTCACATTGATGGGTGGTTACACTCTCCGGGACTGAAAGCCCCGACCTAGGTTATAGATCGCGCCGATTCACATATGTGTTCGCCGGAACCAGAGCGATCGGGAAAACTCGGCAGTCCGGGGAGGCTGAGCTATTTCATTTCGGATATTTTGAAACCCGGAAGGGCCGCTGCTCCCCTAGAGCAGCGGCCCTTTAGCTCTGATGGAGGGGCCGCGATGAAAGACATGCAGGCCCAACTGGAAAAGCTCCGCAGGGATGCTGCCGACTGTGCTCTGATCCGGGACTTGGCGATTGATCCAAAGAAGCGAGAACTATTTACCCGGTTAGCCGAGCACCTCAGTACGCTTGCCACCGAGGTGGAGCGCGCGATCGCTGACGGTGCAGGCAGCAACGCTTCCGAATCACAAAATGCAGGGCAAAACTTGTGTTGATTGCGGCGGTCGCCCGGCCGCGCGGCTGAATTCTGTCGCGTGTGAGAGGCTTGCGTCTACGAGCGCCGTTTCGGAAATAGCTTGTCGCGGATATAGCGCGACGTCGGCGTCAACCTCAGGCCGCGGGGTTTGTGCCACGCAGCCTTGTCGATCTCTTTCTTGTCGCCGATCTTTAGGCACCCGGAAACCCTTTTGGCCACGAAAATCGCGTCGCTCATCATTCGGCCGGACCGGCGGTTCCTGACCTTAACTTCCCTCCAGAGCCTTACTGGCCCAAGCTTCAGACTTGGGAGTTCTTCTCTGATCTCGCGGCGAAGGCATGTCCTTTCGTTCTCACCTACGTGCTTCCGCCCTCCCGGAAACATCCAGAGCCGATCGCGCCGACGCCTGACAAGCAGCACGCGCCCCTTCCTTGCCGCGACTAGTTTTGACGATTTTGCCATTTCGGGCTTCGACTCATTGGTTGCCTCATCAGTGTAGCCGAAGAAGTTTGGTCTATCTCAATGTGGCACCGCCCGCCCGTAGTTCACCGGATGAGCGATGGCTTTGAAATGGGGCAAGCTTGGGCGATGCCCAAGGGCTTCGACGATAGTCCGAAAGCTCCGGTCTGCGAGACGTGCGGGCGGGAAATGACGCTGTTAGGTATACTGCCGGAGATCGGCAACAGGCCGCTAATCCGCGTGTACAAATGCGCGCCCTGCAGAAAGATAGGGATCGTCCCAGAGAAGTAGTGCCCGTCGGTTGTGAGAGCCGCACTGCCTGATCACGAGGGATGCAGAAATCGTTACGTCCCCACGGCACGCAATGCCTCGGCGATCTTTAGTGGAGTAAAGATCAAATCACTACCGCCAAAATCCACTGCCGCGCACGGCATGCCGAAACAAAGGGACGTAGCCTCATTTTGGGCCATTGTGACTCCCCCGCAGCGACGCACTTCGGCGGTGCCTCGCGCGCCGTCGTCGAGCATTCCGCTCAGCACGATGGCAATGGCGCGACTGCCGAACACTTGCGCCACGCTGTCAAACAGAGGGTCCACCGCGGGCCGATAGTGGTTGACGCGAGCAGAGACGCAGCACAACTTGATTTTGTGTTCAGCCGTCACGGTCAAGTGGTTGTCAAGGGGCGCGACGTAGACTGTTCCGCCACATAGGGCTTCACCGTGTTCGGCCCATTTTACTTTCAGGTCGGTCCGGCGACCGAGCACTGCGGCAAGGTGGCTCCCTCCGCTGCGGGGAAGGTGTTGCACCAAAAGGATCGGAATTCTGAATGTCGCTGGAAACATCCGGCCGTTGACCGTCCGCCGCCCTGGGTTCTCATCGAAATAGAAGAACTCGACCGACCCGTCAGCGCGAACGGCCTCAAAGCTCTCTGCTGAACGATGCCCACCTTCGGCATCGGGGGCGCGGTTACGTCATCGCGCTCCATTTGATGCACCACCGACACGGTCCAGCCGCGCTGCTGGCACTCGGCCCGCACTCGATCTCTCGACCAGTTTCGCATGTAGCGGAGGATCGGCGCGGTCTCGATCACCTTGTCGTCGAACAGGACGATGCCCGCTGTGAAACTGGGCGCGCGGATTTGGGCGAGGATTTCGGTGATCATCCACCCTTTATAGCGGCCTGCCTGGAGGCGGTCACTGCGGCGTTGACCTCTTCTTCCGAAAACTTCTCGGCCTCGCTGCCTAGCCGTCGCTCTTCCTTCGCCAACTCATCGGTGACGGAGCAATAGTCTTCGAACGTGCTCGTCGGCTTGATGTATTTGGCGATCAGCGCCCGCAGCTCTTGCCTGAACCGCTCATTGCCGAGTTTTCCCATGGGCGGCTCCTATTGCGTCTTGGGCTTTTGCACTGGCCGCTTCCGACCCGATGCAGCGGGCCGCGCTGGACCGGGCTTCATCGCCGCAAGCTGGGCGGCGGACTTGAAGATCGCTTCTTGAATTTCCGGAATGTAGTTGTCGGTGTCAGACCGTACAAACACATAATCTGGATTGCCGATGTAGCCATCGCCGGATTTGCGGACCGCGCCGTTGTGCTCGCTGATCTCGACGAGTGCGCGGCGCACGCTTGTTCGCGACATGCCGAGCCGCCTGGCTATCTCGCTGATCGAGATCGGCGGAAGGCCAGCGCCGTCGTTGACCCGGACCGTCATCATCACAAATATTATGTCGGCCACCGCAACGGCGTGCGCTCCGCGTCCCCATTCACGGTGCAGGATCGCAATGATGGTGAGGACCATCTCACAGACAATCGCGGCCTGGCTTTGCCAGCGCTTGGTCGGCACAATAGTTCGCTCCTCTGTTTCCCGGCCGCGCCTTTAGCAAACGACCCATCGCGCGCAACTTACGATGCGGTAACGATTGCACGGATGCAATCCATACAATCGAGGCTTAAAACGTCGCGGCACTTATGAGTTTTTTATGCGCTGTCCTCCTTTCGAGCGGCCAAATTGTCCAGCTTGACTGCGCTCGCGCGTGAATGAAAAAAAGCCCGCCCTTCGGAATGACGAAGGGCGGGCAGTAACGGCAAGGTGGACCCGAGATCGCCGCGTGCGGCAAGTCGGGCATGTGCAAGTCTTCCTCGCCGGTCATCATGTCCTAAAGGTTGTCGTTCGGGTTGGCCATAGTCAACTCGGACGGCAGCTGAATAATCATTCAACTCGCATTTCAACTTTAGCAGTGCTGGAAACATCTGCGGCAAAAACGATTTCGCCACAATCGTCAGACTAATCATTCGACACATCGGAACACGATGCAAAGCAGCGGCAAAAGCCGCGCGGTTAAAATGTGCAAGATGGGATACGGGCACCGATGAGACGCTGCGGTGACTGCTCGTTGTGCTGCAAGCTTTTGCCTGCGCCGCCTTTACAAAAGGCTGCAGGCGAACGTTGCCGCTTTCAGAAATTCCACAAGGGATGCTCCGTCTATCATACGGCGCAAATGCCGCCCGAGTGCGGCCTCTGGAATTGCCGCTGGTTGGTGAATGACGACTGCGAGCTGCAGAACATTCAGGTCGTCCAAATATGGTGCGATCCCAATTACCCTGATGCCCATCGCGATCCGGCCCTGCGCCGTTGGCTGTTCCGTCGCGCCGAGGAAGGCATCGCCGCCCTGGTCCGCTTCAATGCAGAAGAGGCCCTGACCATCTTCGCGCCGCCCTTCGACGAGAACGGCGAGTGGCACGAGAGCAGCGGTGCATCAACGGGGCGCACCCATTCATTGCTCGAAACCATCAAGGCGCTCAGTGGCCATGCTTGCAATATGGGAGCGGGCAATGACGGGGGCGCATAACCGCGCTGATCTGATCGGCAAACGATTTGGACGGCTTACCGTCTTGGAGAACATTGGAAGCGTCCGTCGCTACGGTAAGCGATGGGAGGCAAATTGGCTCTGCAAGTGCGACTGCGGGAGGTTATCCATTCGATTTACCCGCGATCTGCGCACGGGCGATGTTCGCTCATGCAATTGCCTCGCGCGTGAGAACCTGAAATCCAGACGTATCGACCTTACGGGTGCCCAGTTTGGCCGCCTGACAGTCGTGTGTTTTGTTGGCGGATGCAGCCGCGCCTCATGGGCGTGCCGGTGCTCGTGCCGCCCAGACAAATGGATCATTGTTGACGGCAACAACCTGCGGCGGGGTCTCACCCACTCGTGCGGATGCTTGCGGCAAGGTGGCAGACCATCGCGGAAAGTAGAAATCGCAAGGGCGCTCGGTGGTCGGGCGTCGGCGACAATCGAGCCGGACGATAAGGGATAGGTTTAGGGAATGGCGTACAGCAATGAACTGACCGAGATCGCGCTCAACGAACTGAAGCTGCATGGCGTCAAGGGGCAGACCCGAGACACCAATGGCGGGCACATCGAGATCGCCTGGCAGGTGGTGCCGGAAAAGGAGGTCCGCCGCGTCTTCGTCGCCAAGACCACCAGCGACTGGCGGGCGCGCATGAATACCCGCGCCGAGGTGCGCAAGCTTCTGCGCGCCGATAACGTGACGCTGAAGTCCCAGAACGAGAAGCAGCTGAGACCGAAGCCGCAGCCGCTGACGAAGGCACTCGAGTTGCCGCAACCCGACGCCATCGTGCCGATACCGGACCAGATGAAGGCGCTTCGCGGCGAAGTCGCTGATCTGACCGAGCTGGTGCTGCGACTCACCAAGATTGCGACCGGCATGCGCGAGGTTCTCACGACTCACGTTCCGAAGCCGCAACCGGCCGCACCGGTGATGAAGCCCTCGTCGCGCAGCATCAAGCTGGTCGAGTACCTGTCGCTTGACAGGTGGATCGCGATCTCAGCCCTGGTGCGCGATACGGGCCTGACCCCGACGCAGATCAAATTGAAGCTGCATTACCTCAAGACGCACGACCAGATCGAGATTTACCGTGGCGAGGTCCGGCTGAAGCCCGCGCCGGTCAAGCCGACCGCGAAGAAGGCGACGAAGAAGGTCACGAAGACGAAGCCGCCTGTGCGCAGGAAGCGCGCTCAGCAGCTAGGCGCGCTCCAGGCAGAACAGGCCGCATGAGCGATTGCCTCTAGGCAAAGGAGAACTCACCAAACCAATAAAAACGAACTGGGAAGGATCACGAGAAGCAGCGCAAAGCCCGTAAGGCCGCGCGCAGCTAAACCTGGGCATGGGAATGAAGGAGCGCAAACATGCGCCGTAGACAAAAGGCATCGCCTCGTGCGGTGAACGATCAGGATCGCGAAGTCGGCAGGCGTATCCGGTCGCGGAGGCTTGAGCTGCACATCAGCCAGGCCGAGCTGGGCGAACAGCTGGGCATCAGCTTCCAGCAAATCCAGAAGTACGAGAAGGGCACCAACCGTGTCGCAGCGGCGCGGCTGGCCCAGATCGCTGCTTTCCTGAAGACCACGATGGCGGCTCTGATCGGTGGGGATCTTCCATGGGACAAGCAGCAGAACAGTTTGGTTAGTGACTTCATCGCGAGCAAAGATGGCGTCGATCTGATCGAGGCCTGGTCGAGGCTGGAGAGTCAGCAGGTTCGGCGCAGCATCATCTCGCTGACGCGCTCCCTGGCCGCCGAAGGGCACTAATAGGAGAGTTCGATGTCTGACAACGATCCGGAAGTGCACTCCCCGCCGAACGAGTTGAGGCGGATCGATGCGGTGTGGGCCTTCATCTCCAGCGACGAGACCGGTGAAGGTCTCTGCGCTGGGCCCCTGATGGGGCCCGGCACGCTTATCCCGCTGGTCGCGGCCGACGAGGTGCGGCTCCAGAGCTTGCTGCCCTGGGCGCGCTGGATCGCGCAGGCGAGCGGCAAGGCCATCAAGCTGGTCAAGCTGTCCCACCGCGAGGAGATCATGGAAATCGGGCGTGGCGGGGAGACGATGCAATGAGTGGCGTTCTGATCATCGGAGATAGCGAGCGGGCCGCCATCGCTGAAGCAATCCGGTCTGCGCTGGCCAAGCCGATGCCTTGGGAAAAGATGCGGCAACTCATTGTCGACGACAGGCTCGAACCGAGCAATACGCTGAAGCACGACGAGCGGCCCGACCAGGACCGCATTGACGCGCTCCGGAAGGAATATCCGACCTACCCCGTGCAGCTCGGGTCCTACGTCGCCGCGATCTCGTTTGAGGAGCAGCCCTCCGGACTGTTCCGGCATCTCTCGATCTCGTCGCTCAATCCCGGCAAGGCCCCGAACGAGCACGCTGCGAGGATGGTGCTGGAGGCGTTCGGCTTCTCCGGATATCCGCCGAGCCGCCCCTACCGCGTATGGGTCGAGGAATACGAGCCCGGTTGCGTCGCCATCAACTTCGTCGAGCTGGAGCCTTCATGACCGAGCACACCAAGGACAAGCTCGCTGCCGCATTGCGCGAGGTCGGGCTGCACGAGATGGCCGACCGCGCGGCGACCGGCTACTATCACGACTTCCTTTCGCCGCTCGCGCTTCCTGAGATGGAGCTGGAAAAGGACCTCCGCGTGGCCACCAAGGTCGCCCTGTCGTTCAACGATCAAAAGCGGGCCCAGGCCATCGAGGCCGTGCGGAAGCGGCACATCAATGGGGACTTCGATGCGAGCCCGAAGGAGTCCGAGGCCTGGGCCGAGAGCGAGGAAGGACGGGACGCGTTCCGGCAGTTGATCGAGCCGAGGTCGAAGAAGTGACCACCAAAGACGAGATCATCGAGCAAGCAGCGCGCATCATCGATCTGAACGCCTTCACCCGCTTTCAGACCCAAGAGGGCATGATCAAGCGGCAGCAGATCGCCAGGCGCAAGGCTGCGGAGATCCTTGCCATGCTGTGCGCAGCCCCGTCGGGCGCGACCGAGACGCACGAGGACACCGAATGAACAGGGATGACGACGACTAGCGCAGAAGTTCAGCGAAGCGCCAACAGCGTTCTCGAATCAAAACAGCTAGCTAAGCCAGGGGGCGCTTCTTCTTTTCGTCTTCCCTGCGAAGCTCGCGCAAATACTGCAAGTGCTGATCATGCTGCTTTGCCTTCCATATGAGTTCGGAAAGCCGGTTCATCAGCACTTCGCTTTCGGCGATAGCTCAGTCGGCGCGCACCAACAGGTCGTCCTGCATTGCTGCCCACGCGCTATGAACTTGGTTCTTGCTTTGGGCGGCATTCCTGTTCGGTCAGGGGCGGCTTGCCAAGCCCATCACCTAGGAAGGTTGATGGTCTTGGCAGAGCCAGGGCCGCTCTAGCCTTCTCGATGCACTCCCAGGCGTACTGCACCAACTCAGCGTCGGCTTTCTGTGGCCGGTATATGTATGCTTTCGGTGGCTTCGGTATCATGGCGAAAACCGGGATTAGTACCTATTTCTTCACTCCCGAAGAAGGCAAACGAAGAAAGGCAAACCTTGTTTCTTGGGCCCGCAGCTCTCTCGCACATGCCGCGTGCACCTGGCGGGTTTGCTCCACCACCGTTCGGCTTCTCTCAATGGCTCGGTCGGCCGCGTCCAATAGTTGCTGCGTTTCTTCGCTCAAAGGCTGAGCCATAGGTCGCTCCCTCGCTATGCAGGCGGGAGCACCCTTGGTCTCTCAGCCACCGACGCCCACGGACAGAGCCTTGGCCGGTGATGTTTGTAAACTACCACAAGCCGTTTCGATTCAAAATGGAACTTAGAACTCCGACCGCTTTCGATCCTCAGCGAGAATGGATTTAGGCAGCGGCGCTCTTTGGCGCGGCTAGGCATCCGATCGATCGATAATGGCGGCAGGCGCAATCACCTGGGTTTATCACTCTCGCTCAGGAAGGGCTGATGTGTCTCACGCCCCAAAAAGGTGTCCGGCGGCCCCTCATCTAACAGCTCGCTCGTTTCGTTGATGATTTTGCGAGTTTCTTCGATGAGCTTCTGATCTCGTGGGTCGAGGTACTTTTGCGTTGAATGGCGATTGCGTGGCATCGCTGCGCTCCCTGGCTATGCAGGCGGGAGCGCTATCGGTCTCTCAGCCACCGACGCCTACGGGCAGAGCCTCGGCCGGTGATAATTGATCATACCCCGACTTTGGTCTTGGCGCCTAACTTCTTCGGCGGCTCAGGATGCCAGACCTTCGGTGGAGGGATTTTGAGAAGCGCCTCCGATTTCGCAAGCTGCTCATGCGATCTGCGCAACAGCTCGCGCGACCTCTGATTGGACGCCCTCATGCGCTCCAAGCGCATTGCAATCCAGTGTTCGATCCACTCGCGGTCACCAGGCGACATGGGATTGCCCTCAATGAGCCTATTGCCGAGTTTAACGTATGTTAATGGAACTTGTTCCTAGGTACCTTTGGGGTGAGCACCGCCCGCATCAGCCCTCGGGATGGACCACGTCATTTTGGCAATGGGCCGCTCCTGATGTTTGAGACCATGATCAGTCAGCGCTCTCAACGAGTTTCAGAACCGCTGCTCGATCCAGGACGAGGCCGAGGCGATGCACGCTGAAGCGGTCGACAGGTTCGCCGTGGGCACCTGCGCGTGGTCAAACGAGCAATAAGAAAAGGCCCCGCCGAAGCGAGGCCTAGGCCGGAACGATAGTTGTTTTAAGTCAGGCCAACTTGGCTTCCAGCGCCTCGATGCGCGCCTGCGCTTCCTGCAGGGTCTTGGTCAGCGCTGCGATCATGGTCCAAGGGTTTGGCGACTGGATTGCGTCGGGCGCATCCTTCTCGCAACTCGCCGCGCTTTCGACTGTGGTCGCTTGAAGCTCGTGCGCGAGGAAGCCCCAACGCTCAACGTCGTCGGCCGGAAACATCGGTGCTTCACTGACCTCCTGGCCTTCGGATCGCGCCCTGGCGTTATGCTCCAGTTGAGCGGGCGGCGTGAACTCTGCCTGCGTGTACTTGATCGGCCGCAATTTCTTGACGGTTGACCACATGCTTGGGAGATCGATCACGTCCTTCTTGACGCGATAGTCTGATATGAAGGAGACGTTGCCCAGATTCGTCGCATCGACCCACGCCTGCAACGCTCCAGCGTTGTAGTAAAAATTGAAGCTGTTGGCACCATACGCGCCACTAAAACCTTGTTTGCAGACGTACCCGAGGGCACTTTGAAATTGCCCGCCGCCCTGAAATTGCCAATCCTGACTTCCCATAAGAACGTGAAATTTTGACGTGCTACGTTCCCAATATGTCAAAACCTTATTGTTCGCGTTCTCATCGTTGTACCAAGTGTGGCAGTTGCCCGTGGGCTGCGCTTGCGCGACAAGACTGCCGCTGTTTGCAATCACACCGCCACCGGCATTCACGTCTTTGGTCGTGATGACGTTGCCTGTCGAACGGTTGATCTTGAAGGGCACGTCGATGGGTGAACCGCCGTCGTTGTAACGGATGATGTCGAAATCGCTGCCCGCGTTGCTGCCAGCCTCCGCTGAGGCATTGCCAAGCTCCATGATCCAACGTGAAGCGCCACCGGTAGAGCCTTGGATCGAACAATTTGCGCCCGCACTTCCCGATGCCTTGCTCATCGTTATCGTGGGCGCAGCCGAAGCCATGCCCAAATTGCCGGTCAGCGTGCCACCGCCGATCGGCAGCACTTGCGCCCAGGACGCGCTCACCCTCCCATAGGTGATGCCGTCTGTCGGCGCTTCCGGCACCGGTCCGGGAGGGCCAGCAGGACCAACAGCGCCTGTGTCGCCCTTGTCGCCCTTTGGCCCTTGCGGGCCTACAGCGCCTTGCGGCCCCGGATCGCCTTGATCGCCCTTGTCGCCCTGATCGCCCTTGGGTCCGGGTGCGCCTGTAGTGCCTGGAGGACCGGGCGGCCCTACGGGACCGGGCGGGCCTTGCTCTCGCACTTCGATGATCGAAACCGGGTCCGCCAGAATGACTTCAACGTCATCCTCGTCCTGCATGACGAGCACATCATCATCGGCTCTGACAACGACATCGGTCATCGCGACGGTCCCATGCTATGAGCCCAGGTCCCGCGCCAGATACGGATTTGCGCGCCCGCTTTGCTCGCGATCAACGATTGCTGGTACTCAAGCGCCGCGAGCTGCTCCAAGTCGGCTTGCAGGACGATCAGTTCAAACTTGCCGTTGACGGCATCGACCAGGACGATGCGTCCATTCTCGGTCGTCAGTTCAATCGACACGGTGGCATCCTCGACGTGAGGCCGCAGCATCATGTGAAACGTCCAGCCCGTCAGATCGATGGGCGTTCCATCCACTGTCTGGTAGACGAACGCGCGGCGGAAGTCGGCGTCGCTCTCGGTGCTGATGGTGACGGTGGTCATTTTTTGGCGGCTGCCGGTTTGAATACGTTCTTGAGCTTCTTGGAAAGCGGCACGTTCGCGAAGGCGTCATCGATCTGCTGATGCGTGGTGATCGTACCGCCGTCGATACCGGCCTTAACTTGTGAGTAGATATCGAAAAGCGCTCTGATGTGATCCTGCACGCCATCCGACAGTGCGATCATCTGGTGCTTGTCGATTGGCACCAGTCTGCCGTCTTCGGTCACCCAGTCGGTCGTGAATTGCGGGTCGTTCTCTGCTGCGATGCGTGAGCCGATGATCATCAGCTTGGAGCGGTCATCGGTGCCGACCACGTAGCCGTTGACAACAAGGCTTGTGGTCTCCGTCTTCCACCGCACGTTGGCGGCATAGGCTTCCAGCGTCACGAAGATGTCGAACGGCTGCAGCACCTCCTGCAAGGCATCGTCGGTCTGGTTGCCAGCAAGATCGCGCGGCCAGCCCGTAGGTGAGCCGCCCGCTTCAAGCCAAGCGGTGTAGTCGGCATCGTCCGCCGCGATGATCGTCTGCGGCGCGCTTGCGAAGATGCGCCCGTCGTCAGCGAGCCAACACCAGTTTTGAGGGTTGTAGATTGCCATCGCCGTGCGCTCCTAACCGTATTGTCCGCCTGTGCCCGTTGTGCCTGCAACGGTGCCAGGGAAGTGGTTGATGCCGGAACCTCCGGTGGAGATGATGCCGTTCATTTCGGCGTCGTACTTCTTGCCGGTCACGTTGGCGTAGCCGGTGATCGTGCCCATCTTGTTGACCCACACGCCGAGCATGGTGACGTTGCAGAACGGTCCGGAGAAAGTGACAGGGGCCGGGATGTTCCAAGTCGGCGGGTTGACCGGGTCCAGAATGATGAGCGAGTTGACCTGACACCAGAAGTGCCAAGCACCGCCGCCAGAGATGGTGTGGTTGCCGGTCAACCCCACTGAGCCGCCATCGGTGGCAACGACTTGCCCGGCGAGAACAGACCCATACTCCATGTTGCGAAGGGTCACCGCGCCGTTGTTGCCGTGCGCCCACACGCCGTTGCCGGGATCGCCGCTGCCGGCCGTGACACCGCTGCAACTCACCTTGAAGCCGGCCATGGTGTAGCCGGGGCCGTAGAACACGATCGCGGTGCCGGTCGAACTGACAAGCTGCACCGCCGAAGGCGTCGTCTCATTGCCGATGATGTTGACCGCGCCAGAACCGTTCATCAGCGGGGCGTTAATCGGCCCGGTGTAGACACCGTTGGTGGCGTGGATGTTGACCGTGTAGCCGTTGAGGTTGAAGCTCTGTGTGACCGCGATGGCGTGCTGGATGGTCGCGAAGGGCGAGCCGGGTGAGCGGCCGTCGTTGAGCGTGTCGCTGCCGCTGTTGGAGACGTAGTAGTCCAGCGATGCACCCAGCATCGTGACGCTATCTGCGCCGATGAGGAAGAACACGGCGCCGTCGTAGACCAGCTCAATGACGTCATTGGCGGCGAAGTCACCGTTCTGGATGTCCTTATTGCCGCGCTTCTTCATCGGCTTTGCGCCAAGCGCGTTGACGTTGAGCACCGAAGGCCCGGTCGGCGCATTGCCCACCTTCATCCGCACGACGAGACCGGCGCGCAACGCGGTCGGTGCCGGTGTCAGCGTCACCTGATAGGCATTCGCCGTTCCAGCATCGAGCGCGTAGTTGAGCTTGCCGCCCTGCACGCCCTGGGCAAGCTGCGTGAGGTCGGCGTTGTCCGGGGTGAGACCGCCGTCGCTGATCAGCGCAACGATCTCGCGCTGCGGATATTCGATGCTCGCCGCTGGCGGGATCGAGCCCTGCGTGCCGGTCGCGGGATTTCCGTTGATATACGGCGCGTTCGGATCAGAAACGCCATAGGGTTGAATATACTGAATTGTCGCCTCCCATCTGACTGCGCGACCGCCGCCTGGACCAGCCTGCTTTGGCCGCAAGGCTGCGCTTCATGCGATGCTGATCGGACGAATTGGCTTGTTTGATCTGAGCGCGGAAATGATGGTCTGCCCATCGAGTTATTGCTGCTGCGGAGCGCTTCGATCTGCTCTCCGGTGTGGCATCTGTCGCCGCTCTTCCGATCAGAACGCGCTCGCGATATTCCGGTCGAAGCCAATGGACTTTGGATCGTTCGCGGTGCTGGCTTCTCAAGCCCTCATCCGCCCACGTACGCTTGTTGCTCTCGGCAATCTTTCGTCGCTGCTGCTCGCTCTTGGCGTAGCCCTTCGAGCTACCTTCGCCGCCTGGCCAGAAATTCCAGAGCTGATCGCTCGGAAACGACGCTATCGTCTCGATTTCTGCCTGAAACGCAGCCTCATGATCGAGGCCGGAAATCAGCATGCGTTCTTCGATCTCGGCACCGGCAAGCCATGCTTTGGTCAGGCGGTTGTAGAAATAACTCGCCTGAACCAGTTCGCCTGCCGCGCGCCGACGCGCGATGCTTCTAACGATACGCATGTGCGCGCGTGCGCGGCCACCCGAGCCCTTGCCGACATAGCGGATCACGCCATCGACAACGATAGCGTAGACGTAGGCTTTCAATTTTGTGGTCGGTCCTTTAAGGCGTGCCCGCCATCGGGTCGCCAGGCGTCAGGCCAGAATAGTCGTAGACAATCTCGGTGTGCGCGGGCTTCCAGCGGTCCAGGATGCACTCAAGGTCCTGGGCGCGACCGATGCGCAGATGCGGATCGACGCCGCACTGGCCGCTTGCGCACCTGAACCAATGCAGGTCGGCCTGGTGGACGTGCACTGTCCAGTAGTAGCGGTTCTCAGGCGGCCCGAGGCCGTAGTTCGGCCACTCGCTTAGCTCGCCGTCTGCGACTGGCGTGCCGTTCGGATTGAGGATCGGGCGGCCCCACGCATCTTGCATGAAGGTGCCATCGCCATAGACGCGATTATCGCCGCAAGCGTCGATGCCGACCATGAACGGCCGATATTCGGTGATGGTGATCGTGTAGCCGAGGAAGGCCGCGAAGCTGATGTAGAACTCTCGCGACTGCGAGCCGTACAGCGTCATTCGCGCGACGAGTGCGGCATGGCACTGGGCTATCGTCTGCGGCGCGCTATAACAGGGATCAGGCAGGCCCCAGTTGCGCTCCCAATCAGGCAGCAGCTCGACGGTCTTGCGCGGATCGCTCTCGGTCTCCAGGAGATCGGCAGCCCGCCCGTCGACATAGCCCCAGTAATTGTTCAGCCCGTCGCAGGCCTGCCAGAGCACACTATCAATGGAATGCTTCGGCCACGCCTGGCCCTGTGGCAGCAGTTCGAGAAAGGCGTCACGATAGTCACTTCCGGCACGGCGGATATGCCGGTCGCTCATCAGCGCACTCCTATTCGTAAAGGATTGTCTCAAGCACCGCCATGGTGCCGATGTTGGGCATGACGAAATCGTTGTTGGTGACGAGATCGAACGAGATCACGCTCGGGGCCTGCATCATCGCTGCGCTGATCCACGCCGAGTAGATCGTCTGACCAGGCGCGGCCATCCGGAACAGCATGTCCTTGAGCTGCGCTTCGATCTCGGCCTTGCACTCGTCGGTGTTCGGATTGAGAGCCGCTATCGTCAGATCGAGGAAATACTTGATCGGCGCGGCGACGAAGCAGTCCTTGACGGTGACTGGCCGCATCTTGTCGAGATAGGCACCTACCGTGGCGATGTCCTGCTGCAGAGGGAAGCCATCGTTGTCGGCGCGCAGATCGTCCATCATGAAGCGAACGGTCATGGTGCCGATGCCTTGCTCGACATTGGCCCAGGCCCGCGTGACGCCAGGGACGGCCAACGCCCAAGAGACATAGTCGGCCTGCGCCCCGCCCATCGGCGGGTTGCGGATGCGCTGAAGGATGCGGGCGCGCAGCTCGTCGTCGGTCTCGGTGTCGGTGCCGCCCGTCACGTTATAGGCGAAGGCAACGCTGCTGACGCCTGGAATGCTGGGCGTGATCGACAGCGAGGAACCGTCCGGCAGATTGCCGAACGATCCTGCGTCCACCGCCCGGATGTTGCCCGTCACGGGCACGCTCGCAGACGTGGTGATGTCCTCAAGCGTTTCGAACATCACCACGGTGTTCGGCGAGCTGAAATCGACGGGCAAGCCGACCGCGCTCTGCAGCTGCGTGCCGGTGGGAATGACGGTGCCGTCAACCAGGCCCTGGAATTGCGCAGTCCCGGTCGAGAGCGTCGCCATCTTCCGGCCGGTCGAACCGTCCGCGTTGACCAGCCAGATTTGCCCGTGTCTATCGAGCCATTCGGTCTCGGCGGTGTCGGGCAAGAGCTGCAGCGACAGCCAGTCGACATATTGCAGCGTCAGGTGACACAGCGCACCCTGGTTATCCGAGAGAACCCGCAGCACGCTGTTCGGGACGTTCGCGTCCGCACCAGGCAGCGAGGCGTTGACCGCGTCGCGGACCAAGGAGCGAACGTCGCGCAGGGTTGGCGTTGACCACGGCATCAGCTGTTCACCATCGCATCCCAGAGGACAGCGTATCGCAGCTCGATCTCGGGCAGCGGACCGCGATAAATGCGCAGCAAGGCGTCAATGCGCTGCGTGTCGACGCGCGTCACCCACACATCGAAGCCCGAGCAAATCTTGCGGTCGACGAACGGCTGGATCGCGGCGCGGATGTAGTTCTCGACCGTTACCAGGGTCGAACCCTGCCGCGCCTGGGCCGGGGTGATCTTGGAGCGGCGCAACAGCCACAGCTTGGAGCCGATGGGCCAGCCGTTCCAGATCGCCTGCGCGTCCATGTCGCCCCACCAGCCCATCCGATCACTGGAGTCGGGATCGGGCAGGATATCGTTCGGACTGGCGAGCGCATTGGTGCCTAGCGCGACGATGATCGCGGTCGCCAGCGCCTGCCGGTCGTCGAGCGTGCCATCGGGCAGCAGCGACCAATCGACCGTGACCGAATACTGCGGGAAGACGTTGTTCTGGACGAGCCGGATGTCAGGGACGTTGTAGCCCGCTGGCATGGTTCACCCGATCTTGCCGAGGCTGTTGACGCACGGGCCCGATAGCGTGACCAGGTAGTCGAAGGACGCTTTGCCCGCTTCCGCGCCGACATAAACCTGCTTGTCCGTGTGGCAATGCAGGTACGTGTCGCCATCGGCGAGCGCGAGGTGGCATTGGTTGCCGCCCATCCGCGTCTTGTCCTTGGTGACCTCGACGAACAGCGGCGACTTCTGGCCGTCCTTGTAGAGCGATTGCTGGCCGCGCTTCTGTTGCTGGCCGCCTTGCTGTCCGCCGCCGCCGCTTGAGCCGCCGCTCCCGTCCCGCGTCGCCGCTTTGCCGCCCGCCGAGCTGCCGCCCGATGAGCCGCCGCCCTGGTCCATCGTCGAGTTGCTCTCGCTATCCTGCTGGACCAGGTGCATGCGCACGGTCTTGTCCTGCGGCGCGGTCCAGAAGCCCCCGTCCTTCGTCAAATGGAATTGCTGCTTGTCGCCGCGCCCGCGAAACATTGCGGTGTCGCCTTTATCCAGCTTAAAGAGCCGGTGGCGGCGATCATCCATCATTGCGACCGGGAAGGAGCGGCTGCCGCCCATGAAGCTGGTGAAATGCTCTGCGGCGGACTTGATCTTGCCCTGGGCGTCCTTCTCGGCGTCGAACACCACGGACGTAAAACCATAGTTCTGCGGGGCCTCACAGCCCTTGCGCGACTCGTTGTGCATGAAGTTTCCGGCCATCTCCTGCAGGAACTTGCTGTCATCGACCTGATCGACGACCCCGCGAGCGCCGCCAGCGGAATAGCTGCGCAGCGAGCTGTTGAGCGGTGTGGCGCGGTGCATTTCTATTACCCCACTTTGTAAGTTGGATGCGCGTTCAGGAAGGCCGGGTTGACGCACGTCAGCACGGTGATGCTGCCCCGCTTGTCGTCCTGCATGAAGATGACCTGCTGGATCGCCAGCTCTTCGTCGAGCATCGCCATCGGCGAGTAGACGTGAACGTGCTCGCCCTCGCTCCAGAGCGCGACGCCTTCGCGCAGCCAGCCCTGCACGGTGATGGTCGCCTGGATTTGCTGGCCGTCGTGGATGCGCTGCTCGAAATCGGCCCGCAGCTTCATCTCGCCTTGCGACTTCACCGACTCCTCAATCGGCGTGATCAGCTTGCTGTAGAGAACGTTTTGGACGCTCGTGTTCTGGACCGCTTGCTGCTCGCTGGCGTCGGTCATGTTGTGATCGTCGCTCGCCTGGGAGCTGCCGCGCACGTCGTAGGTCTCGAACACCATCGTCGAGTCGATGATGCACTGGCAGGCCAGAATGTTCTTGCCCTCGACCAGCCCCGCGACAACGTTGCCGGTATGCTCGCCGATCAGCAGGAAGTTGCCGAAGGCGTCGCACGCCAGCCGCGCGCACCGGTCGCGAGCGATGCGCTCGCAGAAATCCCAGACCGGCTCGCCAGTGTTGTTCTGCAGCTTGTCGAACGGCGTCTGATCGACCTGGCCGATGACCTTGACGCCCGCGCCGTAAGGGGCCCAGACCTCCTGTGCGACCTGCACGATGTTCTTGTTGTCGAAGCTGCCGGTCTTGGTATCGACGCTCGATTTTGCACCCAGCGCCGTGTAGCTCTTGCCGATGAGCATCACGCCGTGGGTGAAGGCGTCATAGGCAACCTGGCGCACCTCGATGAAGCCGGTGATTGCCAGGAAGCCAGCCAGATAGACGCTGCAAAGATCGCCGGGTTTGAACTGCAGCTTTTGCCAGTCGGGGAATGGACCGCCAGGCTTGAAGACCGGGTCGCGCTCTGCCGCGCTGAACTGGAAATAGGCGTAGGAGTCGCCCCAGTTGCGGCGAACCATGACGAATTCCCAGTCCTCGAATTTGCGTCCGTTGACGACGAGGACGGCGACTTCAGTCGGCTTCGGCATGGGTCAGGCCGCTCACGATGACAGCGCCTCGCCGACCATCGGGCAGAAGGCGGGGTGAACGATCTTGTTCTCGCCTCGCAGCTCATCGGCGCGCGAGGCGTCGTCGTACAGCTTGTAAGCCATGACCAGGCTCGGCAGCGTCGAGAAGAACTGATATTGCAGCATGCGCGGCAGCGGCAACGCGGTCTGCACCAGATGGTTAGTGATCGCCCCGTGCAGCGTGATCAGCGCCTGGAACGTCATCTGATCCATCTCGTCGGCGGCGATCTCCTCGGCGTCCTGGAACGGCTGGAACAGTGCGGTCTTGATCGCATCGACCTCTTGGCGGCTGACGAAGGTCATGGCAGCGATGATGTAGGCCTCGGTCGCCAGGCACAGACGGATGCCAGCATTCTGGATCAGTGCCGCGCCCAGCGTAACCGGCGTCTCCTGGCCGAGCTGTGCACGCACGCTCTCCAGCTGCTGCCATGTGATGCCTGCCTGCCGTGCCTGGTCGAAGCAGGCGTCGAGCGGCGGCCCCATCGCATCCTCGATCAGCAGCCCGAAGGCGTTCGCCCTGGCGTCGCCGATGGCTGTCCGCGCGTCAACGCCAGCGCGACCCTTGGCCGGGAGAAACGATAGCAGGGTCGCCAGCATGCGATCCACGAGCGGGGCCGCCTCGGTCGCGTCCGCGCGTTTCATGCTTCGATCAATCCCGTGCCGATGGATGGCGACGGCGGCGCGAGCGTGCGCTGCACTTGGTCGCGCACATTTTGCGCGGCATTCGCGACCGTCGCTTGGGTGTCCTCTTGTCCGGGATCGAACAGCGGGTCGATGCCGTACTCCAGAAAGGTGATGTCGAACGTGCAGAAGCCGCCGAAGCGCTCCTCCTCGGTCATGCGATAGCGGTTCACGACGACCGTTTGCGGCGGTTGCGTGGACAGCTGCAGCACGCCGGGCCCTTCGGTCTCTAGCGCGTCGATCAGTCGGTCGCGCACCTTGCGATAGTCGGTGCGATACAGGTCGTCATCATCGCGCGGATAGACGATGCAGTAGGCGCGGATGGTGAACTCCCGCGCCATGCGGCCCATGTCCTCCGCGTAGGGATACTCTTTCTTCGGAAACTGATGCTCGACGATGCGCCGTCCGCTCTCGCGCGTGTTGGCTTCACAGTGGAACGGCGCATTGTTGTAGGTCGCGCGAACCCAATCGTCGCGCCAACTCGGCTTGCCCGGTGTGATGTCGAAGATGGTTGTCATATCGAAAGCGTCTCAGGGCCTTTGCGTGCAGGCTCCATCTGGGTTTGCCGGTTGATTTCCACGTCCTTGAAGATGCCCTTGCCCTCAGCGCCGACCGTGGTGCCCTTCGGCGCATTCACATCGACGCTGATCTTGCCCGAGCCCTCGACCTTGTTGGTCGCGGCCATCCGCCTGTCGAGCTGCTCGCGCGCAAACCGCGCGCTGTCGGCGGTCGAGAAGTTGACGCCTTTGCGTCGGCCTTCCCAATAATTGTAAACCTCATGCGAGCCCGGCACCGGCACGCGACCCGGAAGGCCCGCGCCGGGATCGGACGCCATGCCCTGGTTGGTGCGGCCTTTGATGTAGTCGCTGCCGCCGACAACTTCGGCCAGCGTCTTGTCGTACTTCGCCTGTTCGGCGTCGCTGAGACCGCCGCCAGTTTGCCCCCTGTTGATCGGGCCGTAGAAGCCGCTCCGCAGCTCGTCGCCGATCTTGTACCCCGGCACCTTCTGCCGGATCATCTGCGTGCGATTGAACAGCGCCTCGACTGTTGGAGCGCCGCCGCCCTCGGAGCGCATCATCCGGTACAGCAGCTGCTTGGTGGCGGGGTCCTGGTTGACCTCGGCCATCATCGAGGCGCGCTGATCGGCAACGCCGCCAGCACCGTGCGCGCCGTCCGCCGTTGCTGGCGTGCCGCCAGCGCCAGCGCCCGTGCCAGGCCCTGCCGTCTGCCCGTTCGGCATTTCGCCCGTCGAGCGGCGGAAGCTGTAACCCTTCAGCGCAAACTGGGACTCGAAACCGCGTCCCTGGTTGCCGCCGAGGCCGGTGAACGTTCCAGCTTTCTTGTTGACGTCCTCAACGATGGTGACGTGACTGCCAGTCGCGCCCGTTCGCACGCCGCGATCAGCAACGGCAATGTCGCCGGGCTTCACGTCCCCTGGTGCGACCGGCGTGCCCCAATTGCGCCAGTTCGATGCGACCGCCGCGCCCTTCGGTGGCGTGCCGCCGACTGACTTGACGACGGAAGCCGCGAACTCGCCGCACCAGCTGCCTGCCTTGGGAAAGCCCTGGCTGGCCATGAACTTCTCGACGGCACCGGGACCGCCGTGCAGAGCAACAGAGCGCGCCTTGGCCAGGATGTCGGACGGCACGCTGGGATCGCCTGCGGGGCCGCTCTGCGGGGCGCCCGTCTCGCCGCCCGTGTCGCTGCCATAAGGCGGGCCGCCGCCGCCGCGATAGCCGCCGCCCGAGTTACTGCCTCCGTAGCTGCGGCCGCCGCCAGCATCGAAGCCGCGCCCACCGCCGAAGGGACCGTAACCGCCGCCGCCGCCATAACTGAAGCCGCCGTCGCCGCCCGTCGTGAAGCTGGCGTTCTGCAGCATCGGATTGCGCCCGACGCCGCCGCCCGTGTAGCTCATCGGCATGAAGCCGCTCTTGAGCGCATCGATCAGCGCGTCGTTCGACTGCTTCAGCTGCTTCTGCGCCTCGGTGTTTTCCTCGGTCGTCTTCTTCTGCGCCTCGGCCTGCGGCGTGCCGAGCTGGAGCGGTCCCCGGAATTTGCCGAACGTGTCCTGGATCGACTTTTTGGCCTCGTCGGGCTTCGCCAGGTCGTAATTCTTCTTCAGCCACTCGTGGATTTCCTTGCTGATCGCCAGGAATTTCTCTGCGGCCTTGATCGCGGGGTCGAGGAACGGGGCCTTCAGATCCTCGACGATGTCGGCCCATTCGCCGCTGATCTGTCCCGTAAGGTTGGCGAGCTTTTCCGCCTGCTTGATGCGCTCGTCCTGGATGCGCCGGTCTTCTGCCGACAAGCCGTTGAGCTTGTCCATGTTCGCCATGGTCCTGTCCCAGAAGTGCGAGGCGAATTCGTTCGCGCGCTGGGTCGCTTCCTGAAGCGTTTTGCCTTCCTCAAGGGCGTGCCGCAGCATGTTGGCACGAGCCGAGACGACAGCGTTGTATCGCTCCTCTTCGGTCCTGGCGTTGACGATGTTGTCGAGCAGCTCGCGCATGGCCTGCTGCGACTGCGGACTCGGCCCTGCCATGTGCTGCAGCTCGCGACGCAACGAGCTACCGGTGCGGTTGAGATTGGCAACCGCCTCGGCCATGGTGCCGAGATTGGCTTTGGTCTGCTCCGCGCTGACGCCGATGGCTTCGAACTGGCTGATGATGTTTTTCATCGACGCAGGATCGACGCCGATCTGCCGCGCCGCCTGGCTGACGCCGCGCAGCTCCTCGGCCCACTTTTTCAGTTCGCCGATTTGCCGCGTCATCTCGACGCCGAACAGCGCCAGGCCGCCAGCGCCAGCAACCAGGCCGCCCCGGAATGAGCCGAGCGCCTTGAAGGCGTCCCCGAAGCCGCCCGTGATCTCCTTGAAGGCCTTGTTCAGCTCCTCGGTCCCACGCCGCATCTTCTCGTGGGCTTCCTTGACCTGCGGCCCTCCCATCTCCTTTGTTTTTTCGACGATCTTGTCGAGGCCAGCCGACGCATTGTCGACCAGCGAGACGATAAGCTTCAGCTCCTCCTGCTCAGTGGGCATCAGTCATCGTCTTTCGGGGGCTGCTGCCTGCGGTCCAGCGTCGCGGTGCGCTCCAGATGGATGCGAACGTCGCTAAACGGCATCGACAGGAAAACTTCTGGGCTGACGTGGTACCAGCGAGCTAGGCGGTAGCAGTCGAGGATGATCTCGTCCTCGTCGCCTACCAGGCCCGTGGATCGGGCAGAAAAAAATTTCGCAGCTTCATCGCGCAGGTGTTCCAATCGCGCGGATGCATGTCCTCGATGAAGGGCGCGAGAATGTCCGAAAGCGCCGCGATCATGTAGGTCATCTTGCGCTCGTCCCAGACCACGTCGCCGTCCTGGTTGATCCGGACCGGGTTGCCGTAGCGGTTGATGTCGCCCGCGCGGGGCTCGCGCAGCGAAATCTCCGTGATCTTCTCGCCCTTGTTATTGTGGATGGGCTTGTTCAGCAGCTTCACCGTGAGCGGCCATTCATCCTGCCACAGCGGCGGCAGGTCGGCTGGCGACGGCTCGACCTCGGGCGCAGGCATCGAGCGCGACGGCTTGGCTTCCGCCTGCGGCAGCGGCTCGGCGTCGATGACCTTCATGGCGGGCCGCTCGTCAATGAAGCCTTCTCGTTTCGGCTGCGGGTTCATGCGAGGCTAACCTCCTGGCAGGTGACGCCCTCCCAGCGCACGCGCACCTGACCGTCGCGCGTGTTGTTTTCGAAGCCGCCTTTGCAGGTCCCTCCGGTCAGGATGTACTGCATGTTGTTGGCGAGCTGCGCGACGACGGTCACGTCCGTTTCGGCGAGCAGGTCCTCCAGATAGAAGCCCGGCATGGTCGACAGATCGCCCTCGATGTACGGCACGCGCGGCAGCTCCTGATAGCCGTGCACGCCGTCCTGGCCAGCGATCATGGTGCGCTCGACCGGCGACGGTGAGACGGTGAAGTTGCCGCGCAGCGCCAACTGCGTCCCATCGACAGTGAGGAACGCAATGCCTGCAATCCTCTGTGCCATTGATCAGTCTCCTTTCGATCAGCCAGCACCAAAGGCCGCGTCGGTTGGCGCGATTGGTCTGACCGGTGATGTGAGGGTGGGTTAGGAAGCGCCTGACGCCGCGTTGAACGGCGGCTGCGGCTGGCCGATGATCTGGGTGTCGATGCCCCGGTCGTACTGCAGCCTGAACTGCGCGAGCACCGCGAAGATGCGGAGCTGGTTGATGAGGTCGGGCGGGTACAGCACGTTGACCCGGTTCGGGTGGTTCGGGTCGCGCTCGACCTGGAGGTTGCGCTTGAAGTTGACCAGATCCTCGACCAGGCCGTCGTACATATCCTGCTGATACTGGTTGATCAGCTCGGCCTTGATGATGCCGGGGGTGACGATAGCCTGGCCGGGCCCGAACTTGGTGCCGTCGTTGGCCAGCTTGTGCCTCGGGAATTTCGAGGTGATCGCGGCCTTCTGGTTGCGCAGCAGCTTCGCCAGCGTCGCCAGCGTGGTCATCAGCTCGTAGGCGTCGTCCGGCTGGCCATAGAGGTTGAGCTGGTAGGTCGTCTGCTCTCGGGCGATCATCGGCTGCCCATCCGACCCGATCTTCTGGATTGCGATGCCGTTGGACGCCAGCGAGTTCAACTCGATGAAGTCAAACCGCTGATGGATCGGCGCGGGCTTGATCTGGTTGAGCGACAGCGCCTGAAGGGGCCGAGCCGGATCATTGATGAAGGCGCGCTGCGTCTTGGCCGTATAGGCCGCCGCCCATTCGAAGGACGGGGATGGGCTGGCGACCTCGAACCCCATGATGGACTCCACGCCGCTGTTCATGGTGTCGCCGAACGTGAGCAGCGCGCTATAGGTGCCGCGCTTCGCCGAGATGACATGGCCGAACAGCTCGCGCTGCCAGCCCCAGCGGCCCTGGTCGGTGAAGCCGTATTCCTGGTCCCACTCGAACAGCGAATTGCTGTCGGTGTACGGCATCGCGACATATTCGAACGGTTCGTCGCCCAGGTTGGTGATCGCCGTTGTGAACAGCGGCGTGCCGGTACCACCCGTCAGGAAGCCAGTCGCGGGCAAGGTGATGCCGAGGCCGACCGGCGTCTGCTGGCCACCCGTTGAGCCGTAATAGTTCAGCGAGACGTTGATCTCGTTGGCGTTGACACTCTTGAAGACCGAGGTCAGCGTCACGGTGCCCGTCGCCGCCGCCGCCGTGACCGGCAGCGCAGTGTCGGCGTTGATCGCATCAGCAATCGCTTGCGCAATCGTCGTCGGCGTGTCGGTCGTCAGCACGTTGACCGGGACATAGTCGCCCGCGACGTAGAGATGGATGGTGCCAGCTTCAGTCGGCGCGGTCGTGATGACGATAGCGCCCGTGGCCGCCGATGCGCCGGTCGGCTCGGTCATCGGCAGGCCCCAGACCTCGTTGGCGAAGTTGTTGGCGAAGAAGGCCTTGAACATGCGCGACAGCTCGGAGCCTTCACCGAACTGCGCGTCGGCCTGGGCCTGGCTGCCGATGGGCACCGCAATATCGTGAGGTGCCGTCCCGCCGATGGCGACGCCGACCAGCAGAGCGCGCAGATTGATCGTCGGCAGCCCTGCCATGCTGGGATCGACCTCGACCCAGTAGAGCGGCACCTTGATGTTTTGAGGAATTTGAGCGAACGAGATGGGCACGGCTATGCCTCCTTGCTTCGAAGCCACGCGAGTCTTCGCGCAGCAGACCACGGTTGACCTTTGGTGAGACCGTTGCCCTTCCAGCGCTCGGCACGTTTGCGCTTTTCTTCTTCCGAATGGATAGGAATGCCGGTCTTCTTGCCGATGAGCTGTTTCGTGTCGTCGCTGTGCGAGCGGCCGAGATGAATTTCGTTTCCAATCATCCTCGCTGACATCTTGCGCCGATGTTCATCGCTCTTAGGCTTGCCCTTGGTAGCCGCAACAATCTTGGCTCTTTCCTCGTCCGATTTTTGCTGACCGATACGCCCCCTATTCGTTGTGCCGATCATGCGCTGGCGCAACTTATCGCGCGTTTCATCTGAAACAGGCGGCCTTCCTTTCGCCGCCTCTCGCATGTTCTGCTTCGCAGTTTCGGTCGCCCGATAGCCAAGGCGCGCAAGCCCGCCACCGGCAGTACGATTCCATCCGATGCTGCGCGTCGGCCGCAATTGCCATTCCAATTTGCGACACACGCTTTTCGGCCCGCGAAATAGAACCTTCCAGCCAAATCCGACCGGGAACGTTCCGTTACGTCGATGTCGCTGTAGTCGTTTCGTCCAATTGCTGGTGATCCCAATATAGCCATGCCGCAACAGGCAAACGCATCGTTCATCAAACAGCCAATAAACAACGCACTCGACATCAGCCATTGCTGCTGTCTAAGGCGGTCTCTCTCAGGCGGCGTGCTTCGGCGGGTTGTCCGCATGCCTAGCTGGCTTCTCTTCATCGCGCGTGATGTCGCCATCGGCGATCCGGCGCTTCGTGAAGCGATCATCCGGCCACTCCGCGCCGCCTTCCTGGGAAAAGCCGCCAGCGTGCGGGTGCTTCAACAGCCGACGCATGATGTCGTTCGCGGGTGTCACGCGGACAGTTTTCTGCGCCGCCTTGTTGGCCTCCCGCATCTTCTCCATCCGCTCATTCATGCGCAGCCCGCGCAGCGATGCCTTGCTAACGGCCATGGCCCTTGCTCCTTTGCTTGAACTCCCGCTTCGCGCTGAAGCTCGATGGGTCGAACTGATAGACAGCGTGCAGCTGCTGCCGCTGGTCCATCTCGTCCTGGGTGTCGCCTGACTTGATGCCGGTCTGCATGTCGATGGTCAGCAGATCGTCCGGGATGACCGGCGACCAATAGGTGCGGTGACGGCAGGTGATGTCGTATTGCACCTCGCCGACCGGCGTTTCGTTGTTGAAGGCTGCGTTACCCCAGACGTAGCGGCGCACGCCGCGCTCGATGCTTTCAATCCTGGTGTTGTCGGGGTTCTGGGTGCCGGTGCTGGGATCGGTCGTATCGAGCAAGTTCATGATGTACTCGTCCGGCCAGAGCCGGTTCATGATCCGCCAGTAGGCCGCGTCGAGCTGCGCCTCAAGCGCGTCCTGGTCATTGTTCGCCACGATCACAGAGAAGCCGATGCGCAGCGCGTGGATGAAGCGGACCTCGCCCGCGTTGCCGTCGCCATCGGGCAGCATGGTCTCGTCGATGACGTAGACGCCGAGATAGGGCAGATACTCGGGCCGGGCGACCAGCATCTTGTTCTTGCGGCAGGTGTAGCTCGCGAAGAAAGGATCGGCCGACACGGCATCGAAAAACACGTTCCGGATGACGTGCGAATAGCTCTGCGTGTCGGTAACGCCCATCACATGACCGGTTCGTACTTGCGGATGGTCAGCATGGTCTGGCCGCCGCCATCGCTGACCGCATCGACGATCTGGTACTCGCCCTTCGGCACGTTGTTGCAATCGACCGGGATGATGACGTGGTCGTTCTGCATCGGCAGCACGGCGAACTCGCTCTCGCGGATGTCGAGGATGGTGCGCTGGTCGGAATAGAGCGCCCCGTCGAGCGCGGTCACGTCGGTCGAATAGGTGTTGAGGATGCCGCGCCCCGAATAGTTGCCTACGGACGGCTGCGACTTGATCGGCACGAACGTGCAATCAACCGCCCAGAAATCGAAGATCGGCGACTGCAGCAGAACGTCGAGGTTTATGGCCATTTCATCGCCTTGCTGAGCAGCGCGGTCATCCGGTCAACCAGCTTGGTGAACAGCTCGGTGCGCAAGATCGGCCGGGTCGACGACGGCGGCCGTCCCGCGCCGCGCAAACGATGCTGCTTCGGCACAGCGATCACGGGCCCGGTCCGCCTGCGGCTTCCGGGCGGCTCGATGCGTGAGCGCGGCCAGATGCTCGTCTCGGCCGTCGTCTCGTCACCGCTGCTGCTGACTTCGATGTTCGGATATTTGCGGCGCATGTCGGTGCGCTGCCAGTCGACCAGTTCCTCGGGGACCTCCTTGTGGAGTTCATCGAGCTGCGTGCCGAAGGCCTCGCACTTTTTCAGCAGGCCCTCGACGCCGTCGACCTTGATCTCAAACATAGTAGCGCATGTACGCCGACAGCAGCGGCTCAACCATTCCTGCCGCCATGCCAAGCGGACCAGGACCGCCCATCTTCTGCAGCGCCTGGTTCACGTCGAAGAACTGCACGCGCGACTCCCGATGCGAGATCGAGCGCACGCCCGCTGTCATCGAGCGCGATTGCCACACCCGCGCGCTCTGAACCAGCAATGCCAGTGCCTGCTTGAGCGCAGGTGGCGCTTCATCGGGCAGCTCGTAACCGCCCGTGTATGTGATGCGGATCGGCTCGCTCCAGGACGTGTTGAAAAACTGCAGCTTGCCGCTGGCGTTTTCCAGCTCGTAGGTGCCGCTAAGGTCCGCGCCATCGGGGCCGGTGACGGACTGGATGTCGCCATCAGCGACCGGATAGTGCGTGAGAAAAACCCGCCCATTGTCGGTATCGAACGGCTTGGTGTCGCCGCGCCAGGTTTCCTCGACGGTTTCCTTGGCAAAGACGCGGCGGCAGGTCGTTGCGATGATGTCGGAATAGGTCGTGATCCACATCTGCAACAATTCATCTTCGCTGGTGTCGGTCGAGGAGATGCCGATCAGCGCCTTGACCTCGTCGAGCGACGCCAGGTCGTAGCTGTCCGCTGGCTCAAGCACCTTGATGCTGATGTCAGCCATCGCTTTCCTCGTGATACTGCTCGAACAGCGCGCGGATGTTGATCGGCGGGGCCTGGCTGCCGTCTGACATGACCGGCGTGATGGTGTAGGTCGACCGATTGACTTCCCAGCCCACTATGGTCGCTGCGTTCGTTCCGGGCAGACCGCGCGGCCCTAGTTCGCCGCGCTCGCCTTTCGGCCCCGGCTTGCCAGCGCGCCCCGCGGACGCGATCAGCTGCCAGCCGTCGCCTGGGCAGGGCCCCGGATCATCGCAGCGCGCGACGAATGAGGAGCCGTTGAGCGCGACGACGTTCAGGAAAGCGTACGTCTCGCCTTCGCGATAGGTGCCGCAGATCATCGGCGTGCTGGCATTGCGCCCCGCAGCCGCGATGCAGGCCCAGTCGCTATGCGGCGGCGGGCGCGCCGTGTCGCACCTGGCCTGGTAAGTCGAGCCCTGGTGCGTGACGATATCGCCTTCGTAATGGACCGCGCCCTCGTTGAAGGGCCTCGTGGCCTTCAGCTGCCCCGGCGCGCCGTCCTTCCCGTCCTTGCCGTCTTGACCGGGCTCGCCCTTTTCACCGCGCTCCCCTTGCTCGCCGCGCGGACCAGGTTCGCCCTTCGGCCCTTCGTTGCCTTGCTCACCCTGGTCGCCGTTTTCGCCTTGCGCGCCATCTTGTCCTCGCTCACCGCGTTCGCCCTGTTCTCCCGGCTCGCCTTGCGGCCCGCGCTCGCCAGGATCGCCGCGCTCGCCTGGATCGCCTTTCTCGCCGCGCTCGCCAGGGACACCGTCAAGTCCGCGCTCGCCTTGCTGCCCAAGCTCACCGGGCTCGCCGCGCTCGCCTGGATCGCCTTTCTCGCCGCGCTCGCCAGGGACACCGTCAAGCCCGCGCTCGCCTTGCTGCCCAAGCTCACCGGGCTCACCGCGCTCGCCTGGATCGCCTTTCTCACCGCGCTCGCCAGGGACACCGTCAAGTCCGCGCTCGCCTTGCGGCCCGCGCTCACCGGGCTCGCCGCCCTTGCCTGGCTCGCCTTTCTCACCGGGAGGACCAGGAGGGCCTGGCTTACCGTGCAGTCCGCGTTCGCCAGGATCACCGCGAGCACCGGGCTCACCGCGCTCGCCTGGATCGCCTTTCTCACCGGGAGGACCAGGAGGGCCTGGCTCACCGTGCAGTCCGCGTTCGCCAGGATCACCGCGAGCACCGGGCTCGCCGCGCTCGCCTGGATCGCCTTTCTCACCAGCGGGCCCTGGACGGCCTGGCTCGCCTTGCAGGCCACACTCTCCGGGCTCGCCACGTTCTCCGGGCTCGCCGCGCTCGCCCGGATCGCCCTTCTCACCAGCGGGCCCTGAAGAGCCTGGCTCGCCTGGTGCGCCATCCGCGCCGTTCCGCAGCTCGGCCAGGCGCGCATTGATCAGCTCGGCGAACTCGGAGCGTAGCGTCGCGAGCTGGGCCTTCAGCTCGGTGACGTGGGCCTTGAGATCTGAAACGGTCGCTGCGGCCTGGGCCTCGATCAGGGCGCGCTCGCGCTGCCATTGCCGCTGCTGGGTCTCCAGCACCTGGGCCAGGGCCTCCCGCCAAGCGTCAAGGAGTAAGTCGCCGCCGTCCGAGGTGCTCGGTGAGCCTAAACAGGTTTCTGACTTCCCGTTGAATGTCATCGCGGTTGCCTTTTTCGGGCGGGAGCGGTGCGGGTGGTGCCGAAGGTGGCGCAGGCGATGCCGGAATTTTGCCGGCTGCGCTCAACGGGACGACTTGCTGCTGCACGCGCGGCTCGTCGCCGAACGCGACTGCATCGAGGCCCTCTTGCTGACGGGCCTCGTTGGGCGCGAAGATGCCGCCCTGGACGCCGCGCGCCAGCGCTTCGATCCGGTCCTTCATTGCCGACCGCAGCAACGCCGCCGTATCGAACTCGACATATTCGTCGGGCTGGCCCTTCAGGCCGAACAGCACCCCGAAGGCCTCCTCGATGTGGTTGAGGCAGAAGCCCAGGCCCGAAGCGATCCAGCTTTGCATCAGCAGCTCGGTCGAGCCGTAGGTCGAGCCGCCGATGCCGAGGATTTGCAGCGGAATGCGGAAGGCGAGCGCGATGTGCTCGTTCGACAGCTTGAGCATGTCGGCCGTCGCCGCGTCCCTGCCGCCAACCGACCAGGGCTGCACCTTCAGCCCCGCCGTCAGGATCGGCGTGCCGCCCTGGTGCAAGCCCTTGGCCTGATCGTTCCAGCGGTCGCGCAGCGCCTGCACCTGGTCCTTGTCGAGCACCAAGTCGGTGGACAGCACGGCCGAGGGCCGCGCCTCGTTCATGTAAAAGGACTGCTGCTGCCGCGCGATGGCGTTGCCGACGCCAATGTCGCCATAAGCGGCAACGATAGGGCTCTCGCCGACCAGCGGCACCGGGTAACGCTGCTTCAGCGTGTGAAGCCGAATGTGCAGCACGTCGCGCATCGGCACCAGGATCGTGGACTCGCCGAGCCGCGCCGAGATCACGTCGTTGCCGTGCAGCTGGTAGAAGATTTCGCCGCCGACGGCGATGCGAGGAAACGACTGCTCCGATTTCATCAGGTGCAGCTCGTCGACCTCGTAGCGGTCGTTCCTGAGCGCCAGCGCGTAGCAATTGCCGTCGAGGTACAGCGACCGGGTCGCGTTCAGCAGGAAATCGCTGATCGACTGATAGTGGTTCGGATGACGCAGCAACCGGGCGAGCGCCGAGTTCTTGACCCGGTCCCGCCCGCCCTTGTTGTTGAGCCGCCAGTGATCGCCAGGACACATGGCAACCGTCTGCGCATAGGCAGAGACGCAGGCCTCCACCATGGCCGACTGCGCTGACAGCCCGATAGGGTCGTAACCCTTCTGCCACCAGTTCAGATATTCGCCCACGGCAGCGGGAAGCCAGCCGCCCGTGATCGGCAGATCATACGGACCGGGACGGTACTCGCCCTCGGCCGACCTCGAAATCAGCCGATTGAGACGGGTAAGCCAGCTCGCCATCGGCCTGCCATCGCCTATTCAGCGCGCTGCGCGCGGGTCGAATAGGTCTGCGATCTGGCGTACGGCTTCTCGGCATCGAGCGCCTTGTCCTCGACCGGCTTGTTGTGCGGATCAGGAGCGCTGCCGTCGTCCTCATGCTGGAGGATATGACCACCGCTCAGCGCGATGTCGTTCTCCTCCTGCGTCGGCGTCGGCTTGCCCTTGGTCCGCGCGGCGTATTCAGCGCGCGACTTCTCGGCAGCCTTCTTGTCGTCGGCTACCGCCTTCTTGGCAGCCTCGGTCTGCGGATCGTCCGCCAGTTTGGTCGTCATCGGAATTCCTCCTGCTGAATGATTGTTGCAGGGGTCGGATTTGAACCGACGACCTCGTGGTTATGAGCCACGCGAGCTACCGGGCTGCTCTACCGCTGCAATCAGCCGTGCGCTGCCGGAGCAGCGCACGGGTCGCTTGTCACCAGGTGACGTTCTGCGTCCAGGCAACCGTGCCAGCGCGACGCTGAACCCAGTTGAGCGGCATGATCATCCGCAACGCGAGCGAGTCGGTCTGGAAAAGCGAACGCTGCGGCGCAGCCGCGACGCCCGCACCGTCGACCAGGTCGAGCGGAGCGGTGTCCTCCATGTGCAGCGTGGCCTGATCGCTCATCTCCATGCGCGGGGCCTCGCCACCGACCACGACGAAGTCAGCGGCGTCGACCAAGATGAGCGTCTTGGGCGCGACCGTCGCGGAGTCGATGATCGGGATGTTGTTGAGCATCCCGCTCGCGATTTCCGCCCGGAACGGGAAGACGCCCGTGTTCGCCGCCGTTAGCATCGAGGCGCGCAGCATGTCGGTCTGGTTGGCGAGCCAGACCAGGTTGCGCGTGTTGCCGAGGGTCTGCACCGAGATGCTGTTGATCAGCGCAGTGATGTCGCCAACCAACGCCGCGATGCCGCCACCAGCCGTCGCGCCGGTTGCCGCGACGCCGTTGAGCAGGCCCGGAGGCCGGATCGTGGTCGCCGGGTTGGCATCGATCAGCACGCTGTCGATGGCCACGGTGGTGTCGTCCTGGATCGCCTGCCGGATCAGCCCCTCAATCGCGGGGACGGAATGGTCGCCCATTTCCCGCGTCCAGGTGCTGATGACCGCCATCTTCTTCGGCGTGAGCGTCTGCGAGGTGAACGCTCCCTGCCGAACGGGGATGGGCATGCCTTCGCCGACGAACGAGCCCGCGAGGCTCGGCGTCCGCGACCGCGTCGGGATGACGATGCGTCCGGAGGTCCCGAAGCTCAGCGTGAGGCCTTTCGGCGCAAGCCGGGTCAGGATCGCCTTCGGCATCAGGAGCGGCATAAGATCGGCATAGGTCGTCTGCGCCAGTTCCTGCGCCCAGCCGGTGACCGTGGTCATGGCAGGGGCAGACGCTGCGCGCGTGACGATTTCGCAGAACGCCTTGGTGCCGTCGTCCTCGCCGTAAATCCGCTGCCGCGTCTCATCGACCGACTTGCCGGATGCCCTGGCGATGTAGGTCACCGTCGCTGCACGGACGACGTAGTCAAGCAGGTCGAGGTCCTTCTTGCGATTGACGATGATCGCCGGGGCGGCGACGCGCTCGCGATCCGCGCCCGCGATCACCGTCGTCGAGAGCGCACGGCCACGGCCTGCGCCGTTGGCGTCGGTCGAGGACTTCGCCAGCAGCTTCTCGGAGTCGACCAGCGCAGAGCGGGTCTTTTCCAGCTGGGCGATTTCGAAGTTGAACTTGCCGGTCGCTTCCAGATCGGCATCGCTGACGTTGGTGTCGTCCATCTTGTCGAGATGGTCTTCGAGTTGGTCCCGCTTGGCGACGATCTGCGCCTCCAAGTCGGTAATGCGTTGAGCCAGGCCAGACATGGCGCTGCCCTTTCGAATGCGAGATGTATCGGCTTGCTCGCCGGTGATCCCGCGACGCCTGGTCCTCGCGTCCATGCTGCCGTGCTTGGCGAACAGGAGGTCCATCGTTTGCGGGGAGATGTTCAGCGACTTGGCCACGGCCAAGGCGTTTGGATTGGCTGGCACTGCGACCAGCGAGGTCTCGACCAGTTCAATGCGAACGAAGGTCTGGCCCCAGTCGCTGCCTTCGCGCTGCTTGGTTTCGAGCGGTTTGAAGCCGACGCTGACGGCGCGCAGGATGCCCGCGTCGATCAGCTTCCTGATTTCGTCGATGCGCTCGGAGGTGCCGAACGGGGCCATCTCAAGCTCGCCCCGGAGCTGCTTGTTCTCGACGCGCAGGTTGCTCCACTTCCCAATCGGGAAGTCGCTCTTGTGATTGAACAGCGCAATCGGGTTGCGCTTGAAGTTCTTGAGGTCCCAGCCGTCGCTGAGAATGACATCGTCCATGCGGTCCGGCGTTTCGTCGGAGAGGACGAACTCGAGGCCGGTGAGCTGACCCGCATGCGTCTTGTGCTTGATGCCGGTGGCGGCGCGGTCCTCGTCATTGGTTTCGTCCCAGATCAGCTGACATTCGTCCTCGTCGCCGAGTTCGTCGCTGCACCTGTCCATCCAATCCTCATAGGACTCATCGTCCTGCGGCTCGATGCCCTGCTTGCGCATAGACAATCCCTCCGTCCCATCGCATGCGATGTTCGGTTGATCCTGCGTTTGCTGGTGTTCTGGAAAGCGGTTCGCCCGCGCGCTCAGCTCACTTCCACGACGGCGTGAGCCAGGCGACCGCGCCTGCGTTGCGCAGGGCCCAAGAGACGGGCCAGCGCACCTTCACGGCGATGCTGTCGGTCTGCCACATCTCGGCTTCCGGCCCCATCGTGCCCGCCGCTCCGGGTGCGGTGTCCATCACGAGCGTGGCGGCGTTCGCCGTCTCGACATCCTGGTCGGCGCTGAGCGCAGCCACGATGGCCTGCGGCGCAATTGCCATCACATCGCCGCCCATCGCGCTCGACGCCACGAAAGCGAAGTTCGGGTTCGGCTGGCTTTGGTAGTGCAGCAACATAGTCGCCACGCGACCTGGGCAGCCGACGAGGACATACGGCCCTTTGCCGCCAACTGCGGAGACCGCGTCGATCAGCGCCGCGAAGTCGTCGGCGAACGCCTCGTAAAGATCGGCGTTGTTGCTCGCCCCCAGGGCCGCGATCCCATTGCGGATACCTGCGGGCTGCGCTGCCGTTGCGGCGGCGTTGCCGAAGAACACCGCATCAAACGCAAGACCAGTCGAGCGCACGAGCGCGTCACGGATCAGCGCCTCGGCATTGCTGCCTTCGACCATCTCGCGCGTCAGCGCGGCAATCGTGGCCAGCGCATAAGGCAGCAATTGTGCGGGCCCGACGTTCAGTTGCCGGACCGCGATCGGCGCGCCCTCGGCAACAAAACCGCTGTTGGCCGCGTTCGCGACGAAACCAGGCGCACTGATGATCCCCGCACCATCCCAGTCGAGCACCAGGCACTGCTTGAGCACGTCGGCCGCGCCCGAAACGGGGCCGAGCGCCTCGATCACGTCGGCGACGCGCTTCTGCGCAAGCTCGGCAGCCCAGCCCGCCACGCCCGTCATCGCGGGGTTGGATGCGGCGCGCGTGATGTGCTGATGCAAGAGACGGTCGCTCGGCCACAGCTCGGCAGCAACGTCGGCAGCCTTACCACGCCGCAGGCTCGCGATGGTCCTCGCGGCGAGCGAGCGCGTGAACAGATTGCCGCCCACGACCGGCTCGCGCTGTTCGCGACGGAACGCGCTCTGGTTCTCGTGCTTCATCGGGGTCTTTCCCTTTTCGGAGAACGAAGCCCGCGCGGGCGGCGTCCGGCGCGCGGTCGCGCCAGAGCAGGCAATCGCCGCCCATCTCGGGGGTTATTTCTGTGAGAGCCGCCGCTCGATCTCGGCGAGCCGCTCGTCGATGTCATCAAGACGCCGCGAGACTTCCGCAGCGCCGGTTGCGCCAAAAAGGATTTCGCCCCAGTTGCTGCCGCCGTTGCAGCGATAGATGCCGACCGACGGAGTGAGCATCACGCGATCCCGCTCGCTCAGCGTGGCGATGCGGGCCGATTGCTTCAGGGTGATCCCAGCGTCGAAGAGGACGGTCTTGGTGATGGCGAGGCCCCACTTTCTTCCCTGCGGGTCGGTGTCGCCGGGAGGGGCGTTGCCGAAGGACTCGATGGTGCCTTCGCCTTTGATGTAGACGGTGTTCGACCCGACGCTGCCGTTCGCTGGCGAGAGTTCGACGGTCCGCGCGCAAGCCAGCGTGACAATTGGAGCCTCACCGTGCTCCGCACGCCATCGCAGAAGCGGCATGTCATTTCCTCTTTGCGTTGGCCTTGAGCAGGGTCAGCAAGAAAGGATCATTCTGATGCTTCAGCACCCAGCTCATAAACAAGCCGCGCGTGGCGTTGCACCTATGGCATGAAGCCACGAGGTTGGATCGCTCGTTGTTGAGCTTGTCATTATCGAGATGGTCCACCACCAGCTTACGTTCACCTTTCGTAAACCATTCAACCATGGTCCAGCACCAGTGACAGGGGTGACCCCCCGGACCAATCGCGTCATAGAGAACCTTGCGATGCAGGTAGGTGTGGCCAATTGATCCGGCTGCAGGATGCGAGGCTTGAGCTAGGGCCGCATACCCCTGTGTAGTAATCCCCCGCTTGCCATAGACAGGATCGTCCATCGGCCTGCCACGGCGACGCCTCGTGTAATGCTTTTCGCAAAGGCGCAACTTGCTGCCGCGAGAGAGATTTTCACAACCAGCTATCGAGCACTTCGGGAGTGGCAGCTTTGGACGCGGCGGCAACAGGTCAACTGACCCGTGATTGTACAACCGCAAATAATGCTTGTTGCAAGCACAGAGTCCCCTAATGCGGCTCCTGGCCTTCAACTCGCATCCATCAACTTCGCAAGTCGTCACGGCCCATCCCGATTGAAGGGATGATTTGGGTCCGTTGGAAAACCATCTTCATCAACTTCAAGGTCGTAGCCACGGAGTTCGATAATGCGCTTAGTTCGATTATGGCATGCAGCACACAATGACTGCAGCGGACCGAGCGCGAACTTGTTCCAGTCACCCTTGTGCGGCTCGACGTGGTCCGCAACGGTCGCGACAGCGACGAAACCACGGTCGAGGCAAAACTTGCACAGCGGATGCGCCTGAAGCTGCAGCTTGCGGCGGCGCTGCCAGAAACCGGTGTCGTAGAAGTGCTTCCACTCGCTGCTGGGCGTGCTCATCCGATCAGCGCCTCGATATCGACCGGCTTGGTCGCGGTGCGGTCACGCGAGCGCAGGCCGAGCAGCATGGCGAGCGCCACCGCGCCGTCGATGCGAAACCGCGCCTTGTCCTTGTCGAGCTTGCGGTTGCCAGCCGGGTCCATCGTGGCCACGGCGTTCGCCATGTTCCAGTTCAGGATCGGATTGTTCGGGTGCAGCAGCTTGCGCTCGATGATCGCCAGCTCGACGGCGTCGATGGCCGGCCCCATGTCCTTGAAGCCCTGGCCCCAGGGCACCAGGCGCAAGCCGTCGCCTTTCTCGCCGTCCTGGTACGCCTGCAGGCCGATGCGGTCGAACTCGCGCAGCAGGTCGTTGATGCGCCAGCGGTCATAGGCCAGGCCCTTCACGCGATAGCGCTGTGTCAGCTCTGCCATGAACAGCGCAATCGCCTCGGGATCGATGGTCCTGCCTGGACTGAGCAGCAGGTGACCGGCCTCGGCCCATTCCTGGTAGCGGCGGCTCGATGCGCCGAAGTCGCGATTGGAATGTTCGTTCAGGTGCTCGCGCGGCTTCCAGAAGTACGGCGCGATGCGGCAGGGATCGCTGACCGATCCGACCAGCAGTGCGGTCAGGTCCACCACGCTGGAAAGGTCGAGCGCCAGGTAAACCTCTTCGCCGTCTTGCAGGGCTGCGTCGCCATTGCACGCCATCCATTCGGCGCGGCTGATCAGCGAGGCGACCGGCGCGACGCGCTGGTTCAGAAACAGGTTGCGGACCTTCGGCTCCTCGGCGGGCAGGCGCTGCGCCTTTCGGATCGCGGTCGCCAGGTCCTCGCGGTCGCGGAATTTGCCGAGCGCCGGGTTGGCTTTTTCCCATTGGCTCTCGTCGTCCAGGTCGCAATCCTCGTCCGCTGCGTAGAGATGGCAGACGATGGAGGGGTCGACGCCGCTCAAGCCGTCGTCGATCAGCTTCGACAGGACGTGCTCGGGGTCATTGCTCTGGGTGCTGATGGTGATGAACAGCGGCTCTTGCCGCGCGCCGAACGAGGTATCCAGCACGTCGTACAGCTCGCGGTTTTTGGCCTGGGCCAGCTCGTCATAGATCACCAGGCTCGGCAGATAACCGTGCTTCGTGCCAGCCTCGGCGCTGATCGCGCGATAGACCGAGCCGGTGCGCCTGCCGATCATCGTTTTCGTCGAGGGAATGACCTCGATCTCGGCTGCCAGCTCGGGCTCAAGGTCCACGATCTGCCGCGCAAACTTGAAGACGATGCCTGCCTGGTCGCGATCATTCGCGGCCGAGTAAATCTCGCCGTGGACGATTGCCTCGGGCCCGACCAGGTGGGCGAGCACGATGGCAGCGATTAGCGCGGTCTTGCCGTTCTTGCGCGCGATGGACAGGATTGCCCGCCGCACAGTGCGATTGGCACCGATATGCGGCTCGTAAATGTCGCGGATGAAAAGCTTCTGGAAGGCGTCGAGCTTGAACGGTTTGCCCTGGCCAGTGCCGCTGGGCACTGTCAATCGCTCGATAAAGTCGATAACCGCCTTAGCGCGGGCTTTGCCCTGTGGCGTGCGCTTAACCTGCGAGCAGTCCGGCAAACTTGCTCTGCGACTGTTCGCCCTGGACGCCAGCGTTGATGCGCGTGCGGGCCGCAGGGGTCAGGCCGAATTCGGCAGCGTAGCGCACCATGTCCGCTGCGGCCTTGCGCACGATATAGACCAGCGGATTTTGCGCGGCGTCACCGTACTTGGTCTTGATGATCATGCCGTTCATCAGCGGATCGTTGTTCTGCATCCGCGCCAGCGCCTCGGCCGCCATGCGCCACTGGCCATAGGCGTGGCAATAGGCGGCAAGCGGCGCGACATCGACGATGGTCAACAGGCCGAGCCGGTGCAGCTCCGCGCCGACCGTCCACCATTCGTCGGCTGCGTAGCCGGTGATGAAGGGCGGCGGGTCAGGCAGGGTCACCGCGACCTCGGGCTGCGGCTCGTCGGTGCGCAGCGGTCGCTTGCCTGGATTGCCGCGCAAAACTTTCAGATGCGTCGGGGTGGGACGCGGGCCGGTCATAGTTTCCTCGCTTGCTTGCCGGTGAAGTTCTCCCAGCGTTTGACCGCGACATCGACGTAAAGCGGGCTGATTTCCATCGCGAAGACCGCGCGCTCCATCATCTCGGCGGCGATGATGGTGGAGCCGGACCCGGCAAACGGCTCATAAACCGCCTCGCCAATCTCCGAATTGTTGATGATCGGACGCCGCATGCACTCGACCGGCTTCTGCGTCGAATGGATGCCCTGGTGCGCGTCGGGACCGTCGTGTATCTGCGCCCAGCCGTTCGGCGCGTCGATGTCCCAGACCGTGCCTTGATCGCGTCCTGCGGCCCAGCGACCAGGCTTGCCCTTGCGCACCGCGTACCAGCACAGCTCGTGTTGCCAGTGATAGTCGCCGCGCCCGATCACGAAGTGCTTCTTCGCCCAAACGATCTGCGCGCGTAAGCCGAAGCCGACCGCGAGCAGCGACTCGGCCACCTCTGCGCTCTTGAGCGCGCCGTTCCACACATAGGCGACATCGCCGGGGAAGAGCGCATAGGCCTCGCGCCAGTCGGCGATCTCGTCGTTCGTCACCACGCCCGTTGCGCGAGCGCCGACGACTGACCCGTTTTTGCGGCGAACGCGATTGCGCCAGGCCGGGTCGTATTCAACGCCATAGGGCGGATCGGTGACCATCAGCTGCGGCTTCGCGCCGTCGAGCAATCGCGCAACATCGCTCGCGTTCGTCGAGTCGCCGCACAGCAGGCGATGGTTGCCAAGCTCGAACAGATCTCCAACTCGCGCGATCGGATCGGGCGCAAGCGGCGGCGTCGCGTCGGGATCGGTCAGGCCGGTCTTGCCACCCGAGAGCGCCTGCAGCTCGCGCTCGGTAAAGCCAAGCAGCGGCAGATTGAAGCCAAGCTCGGCAAGGTCCGCAGCCTCAAGCCGCAGCAGCTCCTTGTCCCAGCCCGCGTTCTCGGCGAGCTTGTTATCGGCGATGACGTAGGCTCGCTTTTGCGCCTCGGTCCAACCGCGAGCGACGATAACCGGGACCTCTCCTATCCCTAAACTCTCGGCAGCCAAGAGCCTCCCGTGCCCAGCAATGATCGTCCCGGCTTCGTCCACTAGGACCGGGACCGTCCAACCCCACTCGCGGATCGAGGCCGCTATCTGGGCCACCTGCGCGGCGGAATGCGTCCTGGCGTTGCGGGCATAGGGCACCAGGGAGGCCAACGGACGCCTTTCTGTGGCCCAGGCAGCCCAATTCGCGCCTGGCGTGGCGGCGTTGTTTTGATCCATCGGAGCCTTGGGGAAACGCCAGGGCGCGCCCCGGCAAACCGTTGATTTCGCTGGGTTTTGACCCCTAGACGAACATTCCCCAGCCCGGTATTTGGGGCCGCTAGGGGGAATGCCATTCCAGTTTTGAAAATGGCAGCAAAATACCGGTGTAAATTCCGACTTAAGGGAACCCACTTAGCCTGAGTGGGAACCGGCTAAGTTGGTTCCGCGGAATTCCCGATCTGCGGCCATGCCATTGAGAAGTCGAAACTTTTTGGTCGGAAAGAATGTTTTTCTTTCCCGAAATTTCCAAAGTGCGGCCGCTAAAATTGGAGCGCCGCCGCGCTCGGAAATGGGTTCCTTTAGGATTTCCGGTACCGCCCCCCGGCCCGGAGAATGAAATTCCCCCGAGAAGTCAATGGGCTGGCGCGAACTGTGCTGCTGTAGCGGTACTCGTTTTCCGAACTCTAGCGTTCGCGGTCCGGGCCCATCAGGCGCTGCGCCTATCGCTTGGAACCGCACTGCCTGAATGGGGAATGTTCGTCTATTTTGGCGGAACCGCGCCTTCCAATCGGTTCCGAGGACTCGGCCGAGCCGCAACCCTCATCCGATACTGTTCGCCGTCAGGCGCTTTTACGGGACCTCACTGCCCTGGCAAGCGGACACGGCCGGGAGGGCGCCAACTCTCCCGGCCATAGGGTCTGACGGACGTGTTGCTTGGCCCTGCGCAACTCTATGAAGCCTTGCGCGAGAAGGCTGGCGAGATCAGTTAAGGCGCGATTCGATTTGATCGCGCGCTGATCTTTACAACGCCTCGGTCTTCGGGCCGGGGCTTTTTCCGTTTCTGAAATACTGGTCTCGCTGGGTTATCGCGACGCCGCGCTCACAATCGAACTGTTCGAATTGGACAAGGCGCGGGCTCGTAATCTCGCATCGGCGCGCTAGACGTTTTCGGGCCCTCTGGGACCTGCAGCATCTTGTTAGCCGCTAGACCGCATCAAAAACGGATCGACGGACACAGCTAATCGGTCCGCAACTTGCGTGGCGGCTGGCATGGACTGTTTTTCGAGAGGCAGCGAGCCGAGAGAATTCATGACCAGCCCAGTGCAAGCGGCGAGGACAACTATCGCGATCGCAGCGAGATATTTGGTCCTCATGGCGATCGTCCCTCCGTTCAACGTCCCAAGAACTAACCGGGCGCTCTCAGAAATGGTTCCGAGTGCTGTTCGTGAGTCAGTTGGGCCTAAGTGTCGACGCCACACACCGACGCCACACTCCGGGTTCCTCGTCCAAATGGAACATCGCGTCGCGATCAGAGATCGGAACGAAAGCTGTCTGCCAAGCTTTGGATAAACATGAGACCGCCGCTCGCCGGTACTTACACGGCGCATGTCGCGGGATAGCCAAAGGTCGCTGGGAGCGACCCGCTGTTCTATATGCAAGCGCACGCGCAGATAGCCAAAAGCGGCGGTCTTCGATTCCTTTGAAAATGGCCGGCCTGCCCGATGGTTGCAGGGGAAGCGCAGGTGACGCCGAACCGAAAGCTTCGTTATGCGCAACCGCGTCGACATTGACTACGTACACAGCAGGGCCATCGTTCGCGTGATCGGCAAGGAACTGTACGCGTCGCTGAAACCAGAACCGGAACTACCGGCGAAGCTTAGAACGCAAATCGATCGGCTCCGCGAATTGGAGCGCTCATCATCAGTCGTTGCGGAGCATTGGAAGACACCTCGCCATTAGCCGCGCGGGTGGCTTGGCCACGTTCAAAAGTGAACACTAGCCGGGGAACGATCGAGCAGTGCCGTCCTTTTTGTACCGTTGGCAGTCCATCTCCACGGGGGCATGCCATGAGCGATCGCGACAACAAGCTAAACGGTTGCCGTGTTCTCATCGTCGAGGACGAGTATTTTCTGGCGAACGATCTGGAAGAAGCGCTCAAATCCCACGGCGCAAGTATAGTTGGACCATTTGGTGACTTTGACGCAGCGTACCGCCGAGCGGCTCGCGATCACTTCGACGTAGCCATCATCGACATCAATCTCCGCCACCAAACGGCTTACCCGATCGCCGACGAACTGATGCGTCAGCGCATACCCTTTGTCTTCTATACTGGATACGACAGCAACGTTATCCCGGAGCGCTTTACGGGCGTGAAGCTGTTGCAGAAGCCTTTCGATCCGTTAGAGCTCGTTGAGGATATCGAGCGACTGTGTCGGCGATGATCCTGAGACGGTGACGTTGAGACCGAGCGCCTCATAATGGGCCGCCAGTGGCATCAACTTCCCAGCTCTTCAAGAACCACCTTGGAAATCTCCGGCGGGTCTTCAATCCCCAATTGAGCAACTGCAATGATCTTCTCGGCGACAAGCTGCGTAATGGGGTCGCTGCGATCCTTTAGACCCAGCGCCCGTAAAGTCTGTTCGTAAGCCGTCACTAGACGTTCAATTTCCTCCGGCCCGAACGCAGCGTTTTTTAACAGCCTGTGTATGGTCATGGTCTACGACAACGCGCGGCGGCGGCACGGCACGATAACTTTTCTGCTGAGCGTCGAAACAATCTCTGAAATTTGCGAGGAACTCACACTGGTGCATTGCAACGATGTGCCTGTGTAACCGGCATGCTCTTCTGCAGCTCCTAATCTCAAAAGTACTTTGGGAGCCGATGCGGCGCGGGACAAACCGCTGGTTCCGCTGCCAGCACTTCTGTTGCTGCTTCAGCAGCACCTTCGCAATGGCATGGCTGCGATTGGACTGGATGCCTGGGCGCACCAGAGCGATGTACGGGGCAACGAAACGGCGCGGCGAACAACGCCAGGGCGAAACCACGAAAGAGAAACTGATGATTACCGTTGACCAATACCTCAAGAACGAGTGGGCGCGGTTCGCGCAAGCGGCCTACGCCATGGGCAAGAATTCGGTCGGCCATCGCTACAGCGCAGCGGCGTCAATCCCGAACGGCACGCGATTGCCGGTCCAGCGCTTTGACGAACTGCAGCGCGCATATCGGGCTTGGCTGGCATTCAACGAATGCCCTGCCGAATAGGGCCACTCCTGCAACCCTAAACCGCCCGGCGCTTCGGCTTCCGGGCTTAGGGCAGTACGAAACAACAGCACGGCAGGCGAGACCGAAGTCTGGTCCACCAACTCGCTCGGCGAAGCGGTCATCGTGCAATACGTCCACATCATGAACTCGGTCATCACCGGCCAGCGCGTCACCACCTTCCGAGTCGCGGTGCTCAAGAAGCGCGAAAACGGCGAGTGGTACGTCGCCAATAACATCATCGCCTAATCGCAGCCTCCTGGCTGCCCACGCCCAGCACCCGAACGGGTTTCTGGGCTCGGGGCAGTACGCGGGACCATTCCGGTCGCCGCGCAAACCAGGAGAAGTTGAAATGGCTACCAAGAAGAAACCCGCCGCGAAGAAGCCCGTCGCGAAGAAGGCCGCTGCCAAGGAGGCAGTCGCCAAGAAGGCCAGCGCCGGGAAGGCGGTCGCCGCAAAGGGCGACCAGGCGAAGGGCCCGCGCGCTGGATCGAAGACCGCGATGCTGCTCGATCTGCTCGGCGGCAAGGGCTCGACGGTTGAGAAGATGTGCGAGGCTCTGGGCTGGCAGGCCCACACGCTGCGCGCCGCGCTCACCCGGCTGCCGAACGGCGCGAAGGCGGAGCGCACCCGCGAGGACGGCGTCACCTCATACAAGCTGGCCTAACGGCTCGCGCATCCTTCAGCTCTTGCCCGGTGCTTCGGCTTCCGGGCTTGAGCCAGTGAGGGGCGGCAATCACGCGCGCCCACCGAATAGGAGCAAAGCAATGACGTTCGTTTTTCTGATGTGGCTTCCACTATGCATCGCCGTTGGCCTCTTCGCCAGCGTCCGACGCAATCGATCCGGCTTCGGCTGGTTTCTGATCGCGTTTTTCTTTTCGCCGCTGCTCGCGATCATCTTCTGCGCGATCCTGCGCGAGAAGCCATTGCCGGTGATAGAAGCCCGATCTTGATAATCCGCCGATCCCGACCAAAAAAGGCCCTGGAGCAATCCGGGGCCTTTTTCTGTTCAGCGCTTGTCGATGCAGCTCTGCAGCATCGCGTCTTTGCGCTCGATTGATTTGCCAACCTCGTGCAGCGTGAAGGCGAAGCCCGCGAGCACGATCATGTTGATCAGGACCAGCGCCAAGGCGAGCGGCTGCGTGCGCAGGCTCTCAACGACGTTGTTGGCAAGCTGTCTGACCATATCGGATTTTCTCACCATCAACGGAGCGGCGCTGTCGCACACGATGCGAACATAGTGGTACGGTTCGAGCGGTTGTTGACGTCAAAGGGGCGGCTCTCCGGCTTCGGCGCTTTCGGGGTAAAGCGGACATCAACCAGCCGACAATCCCATTAAGTCCGTCGAAAGTGACCCAACTCGGACCTGTGCCGATCGATCTCGGTCGATACGCAAGGGCCGGCCACCGACGGGGCCCAACCGACACGACGTTATCTAACCGGCGCAGAAATTGGCGAGGGCAGCATCAGCGCTGGCGATTACACGATTACCACCCGTGGCGAAGGATCGAAAAAGTGGGCCTACAAAGGACGACCACTTTACACTTGGCAATGACAAGGTGCCCGGCGATAGCTCCGGTGACGGCCTCCTCAACGGTGCCTGGCATATCGCCCAGCCGTAGTTTGCTACATTTTCATCCCCGAGTGATCGGGCATCTTCTTCATATCCATCTTTCCGCCGGACGCGCCGACTGGCCCTTGCGCGCCGACGCCCTCGACATCGAGGGAGATCGTCACCTTGCCGGCCTTTTCGAACTCGAGCGTGACCGGGACCTTGTCGCCCCGCTTCAGCTGTTGTTTCAGATCCATCATCATCAGATGGTAGCCGCCCGGCGCGAGCTTGACCGTCTTGCCGGGCTCGATGGTGAGCCCGTTCTCAACCGGACGCATCTTCATGACGCCGCCCTCCGTCGACATTTCGTGGATCTGGACGCTGCCCGCGACATCGGCCGATCCGCCGATCAACCGGTCCGGCGCGCTGCCCTTGTTCTCGATGCTGAGATAGCCGCCGCCGGTCTTCGCCCCCTTCGGCGTGGCGCGGCTCCACGCTTGGGTGACGACGAGGTCGCCAGCCTTGATCTCGTCCGCGATCACAACGGATGACCCGGCGTAGACGACTGCAAGCGCCAGAAGAACCTGTTTTAGCATTTCCATGGCATTCACCTCTCTTGAATCAACTCAGCCGTCCATACCGTTCGGCTTTTGAAGCGCGTTGCGGTCGGATCATTTAGTCCAAAGTCTGAGCGGAAGGCTGCCCTCACGACCACAATCCATAAAGCCCTGGTACGACTCGGAAAGAACCCCCTTGTAAGCACACTTGCCTGCGTCGAAGTCCAGCGTTGCGGTGATGCGGGACGACGATTTGGCGAGCTCGAACCGGATTTCGCCAATGGTCTCCTTCGGACCATCGTGCGTACAGAGGCCAACGTGCCTCACGGTCAATGGACCTGAGAATTCCCTTTTCCCGTTCAAATTCTGCTCGGAAACGCTGCCAATGAGCTCGTACTCACCGGCGTAGCCCGTCGTGCCATGGATTTGCAGCGGCTCGGAGCAGACCGGCAGTGTAAGAATGGTCAATGTCAGGAGGAAGCTGACCGGTCGCATGAAAGCCTCCGCTCGGAATTCCGCCACTCGTCGATTTCAAACCGCCAAGATAGCCATTGTAGATCGCGGCAGCATCGTCGTTTCGTTCGAGATCACCGTCGGGCCTCGCCAGTATAGCTGATCGGAACGGTGACCGACAGAAGTTCGCCCGTTAGACCCTGCTGCGGCGCGGGAAATGGCCTGCTATTCCGCCGCTGTCGGGGGGATAAGCACACGTAAGATGAACTGGCCAAAAATGGAGCGAGTGACCCGGAAACTGACTAGTGCACCTTTTTTGCACGCCGGCGCGGCTCTCTGCCGGGCCCAGAAAAGGCAGAGGGTTGACTGTTGCGGAATTGTTACGGAGCAACCCTTTCGATCTTCCAGCGTAAACCCCGGGCTGGCGCTTGGCGTCGTGATAATGTTACCGAAACCGAGGAGAGTTTCGGGTGTTCAGCGCCAAGACAAAACCCTGCCTGAGGGGACTTGTGGGCATCACGATCGCCCACGTGCTGGCTTTTCAGCTGATTTTGACGGCTGCCCTCGCGACCCAGATGGCGTTTGTGCCAGATGGCGATCAGGCCATCTGTCACAACGTGTCGACCGGCGGAACGAACAACGACACGCATCCGGCGCAGCCGGTGAACGATCATGAGACCTGTGGGATTTGTGTCTTCGCGGCCTGTTCGTCCGTCGTTGTGGCTCAGCAGCAGATGCTGGTGGTTTGGCCCTCTCGCGCCATTACACTGCGTGCGAACTGCTGGACTGACAACACACCGCAGCGCCGCCACGAGCCGCGTTCATCGCAGGGTCCCCCTCCGATCGTCTGACAGAACTCCCCCTGTTTGATGCCTGTCGGAGTTGAGCCATGTCTCGCTTTTTTCCCGCGCTGTGTGCGGCCGCATTCGTTGCGGCTATGCCTGCCGATTCACTTGCCCAATCCAGATCATCGGATCGTTCCGGCGCGCTCGCGAACGACATGGTCGTGGCCGCTGCCGATACCAGTTCGAGCCCGGATCAGCGCCGGCTGCCACCGGTGACGGTCGAGGCGCCGCGCCCCCGGAAGCCCATCAGGACTGTGAGCCAGAACAAACGGCCAGAGCGCGCCCCGGCGGCGCGGCGGACAACAACCGCGCGACCTACAGAACGGCCCAAGCCGCAGACCGAAGTTGGAAGCAGCCAGGCGGGCGCGGGTCTTGGGGGCCGCATTACCGGATATACGGTCGATTTCGGCGCGCCGGTCTCGGCAACGAAGGATGGCCTACCCTTGCTGCAGGCGCCGACCAATGTGCAGGTCGTGACGCGGCAGGTCATGGACGACCAACAGGATATCACAGTCCGCGACGCGGTCGTCGGTTATGTCAGCAGCGTGCAGCCGCCGAGCACGACGCCATCTAGCAACAATTTTTACGACGGATTCAATGTCCGTGGGTTCGACAACGCCAATATTTATCGGAATAATCTGCGGTTGTTCGAAATCACCGGAATCCCAACAGCGAACTTGCAATCAATCGAAGTATTGAAGGGCCCGGCGGCTATGGAGTTCGGGCGTCTGGAGCCAGGCGGTATCATCAATCTCGTACCCAAACGCCCGCTCGACACGCCTTACGCCTCGCTGCAGGAGCAGTTCGGTTCGTGGGGCCTATCGCGCACAACGCTCGATACGACCGGACCGGTTACACCGGACAAGACCTGGCTTTACCGCGTCAACCTCGACTACACCAATACTGGATCTTTCACCGACTTCGTCGATACCAAGAGCTTCTTCGTTGCTCCGACCATCACCTGGCGCCCGACCAATCAATTCCGCTTCAACGTTGATTTCGAGTACCAGAAGTCAAGCTTCGTCGATAACTCGATGGGCATTCCTGCGATCGGATCGCGGGCCGCCAACATTCCCATCAGCCGCTATCTGCAGGCGCCACCGCTTACGGTAGTTAATCCGAACCGGCAGGAGCGCGAGCTGATCGGTTACGACTGGACTTATGATTTCAACAACGATTGGAGCCTCACCAACCGCCTTGCCTACAACAATCAGGATTATCGGCAATTTCTGAATGGGGTGGACTCTTTCGACGAGGCAACGGGAACGCTGATGCGCAATGTCTGGGACGCCCATGTCAACACGCGGACCTTTGCAACCAATCTGGACCTCAAGGGCAAGTTCGATCTCGGTCCGTTCAACCACGCCGTCTTGCTCGGGACAGACTATTTTCATCTCAACAAGAACATCGAGGCCTTCTTCGGCGACAATCCGAGCATCGGCCCGATCAACATCTTCGCGCCCGACTACAGCGGCGTATACACGCCGCTTCCGGCTAACAATTTCCTTCCGCTCCGCGAGCAGTGGACAGGAGTTTACGGTCAGGACATCATCTCGTTCGCGCAGGATCGCGTGCACCTGCTGCTGGGCGGACGATACGACTGGGCAAGCTTTGGCAACGGCTTTAGCCCGAACTCGGATACGGAAGCGTTGGCGCCCGTTGATCCTGCGACTGGGTTCGGCTTCCTTCAGGCACACGACAAGGCATTCAGCCCGCGGCTTGGTGCATCGGTCCAACCTCTGCCGTGGATTTCACTCTACGCGAACTACACAAAGTCATTTGGCGTGACCAACGCGCTCCCGGTGCCGGGACAGCCGCCGTTCCCGCCCGAGCAGGCAACACAGAAGGAAGTCGGCATCAAAGCGGAATTGCTCGACAAAAGGTTGACTGCCACGCTGGCCCTGTACGATATCCTCAAGACCAACGTGGTTTCGGCGTTAGGTGGTACACCGTTCTCGACGCCGGTCGGCACAGTCGAAAGTAAAGGTATCGAACTCGACATCAATGGTCGCATCAACGACAACTGGAGCATCATTGCCAGCTACGCCTATGACGATGCCCGCATCGTCAAGGGCCAGGGACCGAGCCCCCAGGACATCGTGAACGGCACGCTGTTTCCGCCGACGAATGTCATTGACGAGAGCGGCAACCGGCTTCAGGACGTGCCGTATAACGCCGGTGCCGTCTGGGTGAAATACGATGCCGACGGGCAGTGGCGCGGCCTGAGCCTTGGCGCAGGCGTCGTCGCGGTTGGCGATCGCCAGGGCGATAACCAGAACAGCTTCGTTCTGCCGGCCTACGCACGGGTCGACACGATGATCCAGTATCAATTCAAGCCGCCGCCGGACACACAGTTCAAGAGAGTGACGCTGCAATTGAATGTGAAGAACGTGTTCGACACGGTTTACTATCAAAACTCGTCGACCCGGCTTAGCATCTTCCCTGGTGCGCCGCGCACGTTTCTTGCCTCGATCCGGGCAGAATTGTGAGATGCGCGGCGGCACGTTCCGAATGAAAACGGCAGCTATCGTGAAGCCGGCCCCTCTATATGCAGCCTTCTGGCGCTGGCATTTTCTCGCCGCGCTGATCGTCATTCCGTTCGTGCTTTGGCAGAGCACGACGGGTACGCTTTATCTGTGGTCGGAGTGGTGGACCGACGTTCGCTATCCCCAACTGCGCTTCGTTCCTGTTTCCGATGCTGCTGCTGCTCCGAGCGTTCAGATCAGAGCCGCTTTTTCCGCGACCAGTCCACGACCGGCGTCGACTGACGGCCAATCCCAACATGAAGGCCATGAGAATCATGCGTCGATGCCCATGATGGTCGACCGGCCCGTGCAGCAGATTGTCCTTTCCGACGACCCCCGCCGCAGCACGGCGGTCATTATGCAGGACCCTGGCGGGCTGCCTTATCCGGTGTTCGTCGACCCCCATGCGGGTAGCGTGCTCGGGACGCTGACACCATCCCAATGGCTGCCCGGAATTACCCGCGCGCTGCACGCGGGCTGGCCTCTCGGTAAACCCGGCAACTGGTTCCTTGAGCTTGGCGACTGCTGGGCAATCGTGATGATCGTCACCGGCCTATATCTGTGGTGGCCGCGGGGCAGACGCTTCTCGCAGGCGTTGTGCCCTCGGTTTAGTTCCGGTCCACGCTTGTTGCTTCGCGACCTTCATGCGACGGTTGCAGTGGTCATCTCGGGCGTCTTCCTGTTTTTTCTGATCAGCGCCTTGCCTTGGACCGCTTTCTGGGGAGGAGAGGTGTTGTCGCGTGCACAGTCCGCGCTTGGCCAAGAAAATCCGGCGGGGTTTTCGATCGGAGGTGCCGCGGCGGCGCAGCTCACGGACGCCGGAGCCTCGATCGACGCCGTCGCACGCGCGGCTCGCGATCGCGGCGTGACCGGCGCAATCGCCATACAACTATCGCCCTGGCGGGACGCACCTTTGTTCGTGACTAATCGGACGTCGTCCTTGAGTGAAGATCGCATCATCACCGCCGATCCCGCAACGGGCGACATCAGGGGCGATTTCCGTCACGCCGACCTGCCCATCATTCCGAGGATTGTCGCCGTCGGCATTCATGTACATCAGGGCGATTTCGGGCCGGTGAACCTCTGGCTGAACACGCTGCTGGCGGTTTCGCTGATATGGCTAAGCGTAACGGGCGCATTGTCATGGTGGCTGCGGCGTCCCAGCGGGCAACTAGGCGTGCCACCAGCGCGCGAGGTGGCATGGTCGAAGGCGCTCCTGGTTTCACTCACTCTCATGGCTATCGTCCTTCCCATTTTTGGACTTTCAGTTATTGCGGTTGTCGCAATCGGATGGATGCTACGACGGCATGTGGGCCTGCGCCCGGCCTGAGATAGGAGAAACCTATAGATCGGCGCGACTTTAATGCCAGCTTGCTCGCGGGTCTCGCCGCCCTTCCGCAGTGGCTGTTAGCCGGATCAACTTCCGAAAGTGGCCCATCGTGTCATTTCGCGGCAACGCAGCACCACGGTCACTTTCAGCGCGATGCGGACATAAACCGCCGAGCAAAACCGGCTCAATCGGTCGAAAATGATGTGGTGGACGACGCCCGCTCCCGGCATCGAATGTGCCAAAGGGTGGTCGTTGAAAAACGAATCACCGGAGGGGGTCGTCCACATGCAGGTTAGCACCATCGGCGTTGATCTCGCCAAGAACGTGTTCCAAGTGCACGGCGTGGATAGTGCGGGCAAGGTCGTCATCAGTCGGCAGCTGCGGCGCAAGCAGGTCATCGACTTCTTTAGCAGGATTCCTCCTTGCCTGGTCGGCATGGAAGCCTGCGGAACC